>DATCDE010000377.1 GCA_036510875.1 Actinomycetes bacterium | reverse complement strand
GCGATCAGTACGCGCCGCTGCTGGCCACCCGAGAGGGTGCTCACGTCGACCTGAGCCCGGTCGTCGAGACCGACGACGGCCAGAGACTCCGCGATGATTCGCCGGTCCTGGTGGTTCGGTCGGCCGAGCCAGCCCTGGTGTGGGAGCCGGCCGATCGCGACGATCTCGGTGACGGTCGCGCGCACGGACGTTGACAACGTATGGCGTTGCGGGACGTATCCGAGACGGGCATGCTCCCGGAAGCGGGCGATCGGGGTGCCGAAGAGCGACACGTCACCGGCGAGATGCGAGTTCAGGCCCAGCATCCCCTTGACCAGCGTCGACTTGCCCGAGCCATTGGGACCCAGGACGGCGACGACCTCACCGGCACGGATATCCAGGGTGACGCCGGAGACCATCGCGTGGTCCCCATACCCGAAGGATGCCGAGCGAAGCGTGACCACCGGCTGCGAGCCGTCCGGGCCAGCTGGGCCGTCGTCGCGAGCGCCGGGGCCGGTCGTCACGGGCACCCCTGCCCTGTCCGCAGCGTGGCGAGATTGGACCTCATGATCTCAAAGTAGTTCTTGCCGCTTGACGCCTTGGTCAGGCCTTCGATCGGGTCGAGAGTGGACACCGTGGCGCCGGACTCCCGGGCAACGGTCGCCGCGATGGCTGGGCTCGCCAGGGTCTCCGCATAGACCGTTGTCACGGCGTGAACCCTGGCATAAGTGCTGACCGCGGCGATCTCGGCGGCACTCGGCTCTTGCTCGGGGGACAGGCCGCTGATGGCTACCTGCTGCAGGGCGAAGCGCTGGGCGAGATAGCCGAAGGCCGCGTGGCTGGTGACGAGCTGTCTGCGCTGGCACTTGGCCAGCCCGGTGGTGAACTCCGTGGAGAGGGCGCCGAGCCGGTCCTCGAAGGTCCGGGCGTTCTTGTCATAGTCGGCTTTGTGGGTGGGATCGGCGCTCGAGAGCCTGGCCGAGATCGCCTTCGCAACCGTTGAGTAGCGTTGCGGGTCAAGCCAGAAGTGCGGATCGGTGGCTCCCGAGGCGAGTCTGAGGTTGAGGTTGGCGCTGGGGGCGACGTTGAGCGCGCGACTGCCCGCCTGCGACTCGGCGGCCTTGTCGACCGCGCCCTGCAACCCCTTCTCGTAGATCACGAGTCCCGCCTTGCTGACGGTGGCCACATCGCGGGTCGTGAGCTCGATATCGTGTGGCTCTGCGCCGGGCCTGGTCAGGTTGGTGACCGCAACGTGGTTGCCGCCGATCTGCTCAGCGGCGAACTGCAGCGGGTAGAAGGACGTCACGACGGTCAGCTGCCCCGCGCTGTTTGTTGCCGACGCACCCGAGCTGCAGGCGCTCAGGACGAGGGCGGCAACGAGCAGGGGGGCCGCGGCAATGACTTTGGGTGACCTCATATTGCCAATTATCGAGATCAATGAGAATCATTGTCAAAATAGCGTCTCAAAGGGGACAAATCGGACTCAGCGGCATAGCCAGAGTCTAGGTGGCTGGTGTTCAACGGATGTTTGTTGGGCCGGTGTGATCGATTCGGCGCTGTGAACCGGGCGTACGGGGGCGTGACTCGCGGATCCTTTTGATGGCAGCCGGTTTTGGGGCTGGTGTGAGCCATTGTCGGTGTCCACCGGCCGCGGATGGGCCTGTCCTGGGTTCCGGGGTGACCCTGACCTGTTCAGCTGGTTACTACCACCCACCGGCGCCCTGATGCTCGGGTGAGTCCGAGCACGCCGAACCGGGCGAGGTTGACCGCGGCAGCAAGGAGAGAGAAGTCGGCGGCGACCTTGGTCTGTCCGCGGACTCGGGCTCGCCGCCCGCCGTGTCGGCGGCGCATCAGGTGGCCGATCTTGCGTTCCACCTTGGGCCTGGTGGCCCGGTAGTCGGCCCGCCAGGTGGGGTCGGCCTGGGCGGCCCGGGCCCGGACGAGCTCGGCTTCGTAGCGGCCGATCCGGATAACGCGACCGGCCTTGGCGGTCGTGCACTGGGCGGCCAGCGGGCACCCCTTGCAGGCCGCGCCGAAGGCCGCTGTCCCAGCGCCGGCCTTGGCCGCCCGGATGTGCACGACAACGTCGGCGGGGCAGGTCACGGTGTCGGCCTCGGTGTCGACAGCGAAGCGGTCCTTGGGGAAGCGACCCCCTGGTGCGACCGGCGGCTGGACCTTGGTCATGACCTTCGCACCGGCGGCCTCCAGTTCAGCCAGCAGGGCGCCTGCGCCGTACGCGGCGTCGCCGTAGACCGCCAACGGCGCCTCCTGGGATTCGGCCGCGTCATCCTGCACGGCACCGGCCTGCTCGGTGTCGTTGCCCCGGTTGCCGCTACATGTGGCCGCCGGCTCACCGGGTGCGTCCGCGTCATCGGTGCGCTCGGTGCTGCCTGGGTCGGGGATGTCGCCGGCGAGCAGGCCAACAGCTGAGGCCGCGTCGCTGGTGTTGCCCGCGGTGACCGCGGTCGCGGTGATGACCTCGGCGTCCGGGTCGATCGCAATGTGACCCTTGAACCCATCGAATCGGTGGGCTGAGGTCTTGTGGCCATGCCGGGACTGGGGGTCCACGGTGGAGATCACCCGGTCTTTGGCGACCCGGCGCGCGATCGTGAAGACCCCTCCGGTCCCCATGTCCAGGTCCTGGCCGAGCACGGTCGCCAGCAGCGCACCAGCCTGGGTCGCGGCGGGGTCCAGCTCGCGACCATCCAGCACCGCAAGTACCGCTGTGCCGTCCTTTGCCAGGGCGTCCACGAGATGTTTGCGGGCGGCGGCATCGTCGTAGTCACAGACCGGCTTACCCGCGGCGGCGTAGTCGTCGTCGCGGCGGATCACGGCCCGCAGCTGCGCGCCCAGCTCGGCACCGGCAGCCTTGAGCACCCCACGGATAGCCGAGCGGATCAAGGTGACGGTGTCCATCGTGGCCACAGCGTCATACAACGGGGTCGAGTCCAGGACCCGTTTGCGCCCGACCAGCCCAGCCGCCTTGGCCGCCGCAAGGGTCACCTCAAAGATCCGGTCCGGACGCGTCGAAGCGGCCAGCCGGGCTCGCATGTCCACCAGGACCGTGTGCACGAAACCGGGGTAGTCAAAGGCCAGGCCGCCCGCGGCGTACTTCCACCGGGCATCGAACGTGAACCGGTCCACAGCCTCCCGGTCGCTGCACCCCTCGATCCGCTGCAGCACCATCACCACCGCCACAATCATCGGCGGGACGCTGCGGCGTCCCACGTCGGTGAACAAGTCCGCGAACATCTCATCGGGGAACAAGGTGAAGCACTCCCGGTTCAGGACCGCGTAGATCGAGTCCGTACCGACCCGACCCTCGCAGTACCCCACCGTCGTACGCAACAGGTCTCCCTGTTTCGGCGCCAGACCCAACGTCATCGCGAACTCCCAAACCAGACAACACAACCCGCCGCTGTCATTCTCCCAAAGTGCTCACATCAGCCGGGTCGGCGACACGCGAAAAACACCACCGTCCTAGGTGGCTGGTGTCTTTCGTTTTCCATGATTTCGACGCACAACATGTAGCACTGGGAGTGCGCTGAAATGCCAACATATTGTGGTGATCTCACCCATGTCGCCGTCAACAACGCGTTTGACACCTGGCACCTAGACGGCGTCGTGATGAGCGCGTCCATCCGCGCGACGAAGCCATGACAAGCCCCACGCAGATCAGAGTGCCCTGCCAGGGTCAGCCGACCTGGCAGGAGCGAACATGAAGGCCGCGGTCTGCTACCACCCGGGCGGCCCCGAGGTCTTCCGCCACGAGGACGTCCCCGATCCCGCCT
>DATCDE010000376.1 GCA_036510875.1 Actinomycetes bacterium | reverse complement strand
CGAGGAACCCGTCAGGCGGGCCGCCGCACTCGGCAGCAGCGAGGCCAGCCACCCGGTGGACACCGCCCGCGCCGTACGCCTCCTGCAAGCACTCCGCGGCGCGTTCCACCGGCAAGTGCTGCCGGCCCAGCAGATAGGCCGCCAGCGCCGCCACACCCGGTCCGTAACACGTCGGTGCGGTCGCCTCGGCGGGGAACTCCGCACGGGTCACCGCGCCGCACGAACACGCCCGTCGCTGCGCGCGGTGCTCAACCGCGATCAGCTCGATGCTCGGCAGGTCGAAGACCTGACGAACCTCGACACCCACGACCGGCGCCTCAACAAGATCACAACCACACCCCCGACAGTCGATCGGAGCATGCGTCCGCACCTCATCAGGCACTGCCCGAGGTTCCAGCCGGAACCCGTGACCGCCCTGCTGCTTGCCAGGCTTACGCCCCGAGGACCTGCGCAACGACTTCGGCGCCGGCTTGGCCAGACCGTCGCTGCTCGGTGGCTTCGAGGAGTTCCGGGAGTTCTTTCCCAGCCGCGCTTCCAACTCCGCCACCCGACCCGCCAACGCCGCGATCAGCGCATCGCGCTGAGCAAGCAGGACGAGCAACTCCTCCACCGAGGGAGCCGGTGGCACAGCAGAAACCGACGGATCGACCACGAAGAGCACCTGCCTGCGGGGGAAGTCGCAGAACGGACAAGTGAAGCCTCCCGCACCTCACGACAAGATCAACCCGCCACGCCGTGAGGGACCTGAACAGTTACGGTCGGGGGCTAATGGGACGGGGCGGATCGTGCCAGCCAGATGTTGCGCCTGTGTGAACCAGTCGCTTGGTTCGCCGGGTCTAAGCAGTCGGCATCCAAGCACTCGGCGGCCGCGGGCGGCCAGGGGCCCGGCAGCTGCGCCGAGCGGCAGCGTCCCGGCGCGGCCGGAGCGGACGTCCTGCTGGCACCCGACGCGCTAGCCGGCTCCGTCGATCTCCGCCATCCGGAGCCGCACGACATCACGGACGACCTCGTCCGGGATCGGCTGGTCGACGGAGAACCGGATGGTGCCCTTGGACAGCTCGAAGGTGTCGAGCCGGTCGCGCACCGCGTCCACGACCCGTGAGCTGAACGGGAAGACGCTCAGGTGGTGCTTTGCCGCGAGCACGCCGAGCAGCGGCTTCCCCCGGTACAACAGGGCGGCCATCCCGTAGCTGGTGCCCTGGACGGCCTCGGTTGCCTCCACCAGTGCGAGCGCGCGGATGCGCTCGAAGGCCGACCGGGTCGGATCGTCGAGGCCGTCGAGGTAGTCGTCCACCGCGGGCACCTGCCGCACGATACTCGCGGCCGGAGGGCACAATCCGTGCTGTGAAGCATGCCCGTCGTCCTGTCCGGTCCTGACCAGGCGCCACGGTGACCGAGACCCGACCGGCCGTGCCGGCGGACGCCGAGGCGATCGCCATGGTGCACGTCGCGTCCTGGCGGGCCACCTACCGGGGCCGGCTGCCGAGCGACTTCCTCGCGGGTCTCTCGGTGGACCGCCGAGCGGCCCAGTGGGCTGCCGACCCGACCGCCGTCTCTGGGAGGCGCACCACAGGTTCCCTTGCCGACGGCGCGGTCTGCGGCTTCGCCTCGGTCGGGCCCGGTCGGGACACCGACCTCGAGGGGGCCTGGGAGGTCTACGCCATCTATCTGTCCCCCGGGAGTGCTCGGACGCGGGGTGGGGCGCCACCTCATGGCGGCGGCGCTGCGGGACGTCCCGCCGGAGGTGACAACGGTGAGCCTGTGGGTGCTGGCCGACAACACCCGGGCTCGCTCCTTCTACGAGGCGGCCGGATTCGTCGCTGACGGACGGTGCCAGGACATCGAGATCGGCGGGACGACTGTGGCCGAGGTCCGGTACGTCCTCGTCAGGGAGTTGGCGTAGGACCCGAGCTGCGCGTCGGTCGGGCCGGCTGCGGAGAGCAGGCTGCGCTAGGCCGACAGGTCGACCGTGATGCCCAGGTCCCGGCCGCGTGCGGCCGTGAGCACCAGGTTGGCCGCGGCGACGTCCTGGGCGGCGATCCCCACCGACTTGTAGAGCGTGATCTGGTCGGGCGAGGTCCGGCCCGGCTTGGTGCCCAGGAGCAGCTCGCCGATCTCGGTGTGGACGTGCTCAGGCCCGATCAGGCCCTCGTCCATGGGTACCCGCAGGTCGTTGCAGCCCGCCGGTGGCGGCGCCAGGACGGCGTCGACGGACTCGACCACGACCAGTGCGTCGGCCACGCTCGCGGAGTCCACCTCCCGGCCGTCCGTGTTGAACCCGACCGACGTCACGTGGGCACCCTGCCTGAGGTACTCCCGGTGCACCACCGGGTCCAGCGCATGCGTGGCGGCACAGACCAGGTCCGCTGCGGCGCAGGCCTCGGCGTAGCTGTCGACGGCCCGGGACTCGATGCCCAAGGAGGCCTGCAGGACGGCGGCCAGCGAGGCGGCCCGCTCGCGGTTGCGCCCGGCCACCCGGATCCGCTGGATCGGCCGCACCCGCACCATCGCCTCGGCGTGCGCCCGGGCCTGGACGCCGGTGCCCAGGATGGCCAGCGTCTCGGCGTCGCTGCGGGCCAGCAGCTCCGCGGACAGGGCCGACCCGGCCGCGGTCCGCAGCGTCGTGATCGACGTGCCGTCCAGGAGCGCGAGCGGCTCACCGGTGTCGGGGTCGAAGACGACCACCACGGCCTGGTGGGAGGGCAACGGCGTCCCGGCGTTGCCCGGGTAGACGCTCACCAGCTTGGTCGCCAGCCCGCCGGAGGGCGAGTACGCGGGCATCGCAGCCAGCAGCCCGTGCGAAGGCACTGTGGCCGCGATCCGGGGTGGCATCGACACGCGCCGCGCGCTGACGTCCTGCATCGCGCCCCTCAGTGCCTCGCGCAGCGCGTCGAGGTCCAGCAGGGACTCCGTCTCGGTCCGGCCCAACAGGAGCATGGTCACAGTCTGCGCCGCGGCTCGCCACGGAGGCACCATGGCGCTGCTCGGCCACTCCGGAAGACTAGGGGGCGTGGAGCACTTCATGACCGACGTCACCACTCGCCTGATCGCTCATGGCGACTTCTCCGCGCTCACTGCGCTCGCAGTCTCGAACCGGGAGTTCCTCGCGCCGTGGTCGCCCGCTGCGCCCGACCACGCGTTCACCGAGGCGGGACAGGCCGAGATCGTGGCTGACGCCCTGGCCCGTCACGAGCAGGGGCTCATGCTCCCGCACGTGATGGTGGACTCCGATGGCACGGTCCTGGGCCGGATCAACCTCAACGGCATCACTCGCGGCGCCGCGCAGTCGGCCAGCGTCGGCTACTGGGTGACCCAGGCGCGCAACGGCCGAGGGGTGGCGACCCGGGCCCTCCGCGACATCGTGCGCGTCGCGTTCGCCGACCTCGGGCTGCATCGCATCCAGGGCGAGACGCTCATCGGCAACGTCGCGTCCCAGCGGGTCCTGGCCAAGGTCGGGTTCACCCCGGTGGGGATGGCACCGAAGTTCCTGCGGATCGCCGGGCAGTGGCAGGACCACCTGCTGTTCCAGGTCGTCAACGACGGCTGGACCGACGAGCCTGCTGACGGGGCCGGTGTGACCACGTGAGTCAGGGCGGGCTGGCGCTGGCCTCGGTGCGCTACGCGTTCGGTCGGGGTGACCGGGCGGTCCTGGACGAGATCACGCTGCAGGTGCCCACGGGCGGAGTGCTCGTGGTGCGCGGCCCCAACGGCAGTGGGAAGACGACACTGCTACGGCTGGCGGCCGGAATCCTGCGGCCGGCGTCGGGAACGGTTCAGCGTCCACGGCCCGTGGGCTACCAGCCTCAGGTGGCCGGCGAGCCTCCACCGCGGACCGCCGCTGGGTCATGGCTGACCACGATCGTCCGGATGCGCGGTCACACCGACGGGGCCGTGGGCATTGGGCTCCTCGAGCAGCTGGGCGTCCGACCGGAACTGCCGTTGGCGGCCTGCAGCCGAGGGACCCTGGCCAAGGTGCTCGTCGCGGCGGCGCTCGCCGGGCCACCCGAGCTGGTCGTGCTCGACGAGCCGTTCGCCGCCCTGGACGACGCCGCCCGCAGCACGGCCGCGGCAATGGTTCGACGGGCCGCCGACGACGGGGGCTCGGTACTGCTGGCCGACCACAGCGAGCACCTCGACGTGCTCGGTGCTCGAACCGTTCAGCTGCGGGACGGCCGGCTCGTCGAGTGGGCGGCTCCCCAGGGGCCGCCGACGTGGCGACTGGTGACGGTCGGGCCGGACGGCGTCGAACAGGTCCGGATCGTGGCCCGGGCCGACCGCGACCGGACCTTGCTGGACGTGCTGCGAGCGGGTGGCGAGGTCCGCCGGGTGGAGCGCTGGCCGTGACGGTGGCCCTCGGGTACTACCTCAGGTTGCTGCTGGTGCGGCAGAGCGCGCTGGCTCCGGTCCTGACCTTCGTCGCGATCACGGCGCTGGTGTACGCGGCCCCCGCCGGTCCGCCGCTGCAGGCCGGCACTGTGACCGCTGTCGCCTTGTTCCCTGTCGCGGCCTGGCTCACCCGAACGGTCAGCACGGCCGAGAGCGCGCCCTATGCCGCAGTCACTCTCGTCACGCTCGGGTCCAGCACGCGGCGGCTGATGGCCAGGGCGGCCACGGCGCTCGTGGCGGTCACCGCTCTCGCCGTGTCCGCGGTCTGCTGGGGCGCGGTGGCCAACGGGTCCGCGTCGTATCCGGCGACGACCGTCCTCGCGCTGGTCGCCCTCCACCTGTCACAAGGGGTAGCAGGCGTCGGGGTCGGGACTCTCGTGTCCCCTCCGGTGGCCGTTCGTCCGGGCCTGGCCGTGGCGCTAGTCACCGCGCTCATGGTCCTGTCGCTGTCCGTCCCCTGGTTCCCGCCGGTCCAGCCGCTGATGCGTGCCACTGCTGGAGACGGTCACCCAGGCGCAGGGGTCCTGCTGATGGTGGTGGCGCAGGCAGTCGCCGTCGGTGCGCTGGGACTTCTTGCCTGCGCCCTGCGAGAGCGACGGCGCCCCACCGGGTAGGCCAGCAGGCTGGCCGGCGCCTTGGCTCAGGAGCACGCTGACCGCCCTGGAGGTCGTGGGTCCGGTTACCGGCGTCGTTCCGAACCTGGCATGAGGACGACGGCTGGGGGGTCGACGATTCAGAGCACACCCCGGGCGGTACTGGTGCTACTTCTCCAGCCTCGCCGTTGAGGGGACGTGCAAGACGATCGCGGTCGGGATGGGCGTGGAGTTCCTGTTCGAGCCCGGCGAGGTCTGGGTGCACGGACGGCGGGTCCCGCTCGACTAGCCCGAGTTCGGCACCTTCAGCACCATGACCATCCGCATGGACGCCGCGGCCCCCGGCGGGGCGTGAGCTCGTCGTGAGCGTTGCGGCCTCAGACTCGTTGGCCGGGCTGCCCGACCCATCGCTGGCTTCTAACGGATCGGCGGACGGGCGGCGTTCTTCCGTGTCCTTGTGATCTCCGTGATCGTTGGTCTGCTCGGGGCCCGCATCCAGCCCTCACCCGGCGGCCGCTGCCGGGGGTTCACCCGGTGCGAGCGAGGTCGCCGGGCTGGTCCTCTGGAAGCCAGCGCCCACCGAGCCCAGCGGAGGTCACCATGTCGCACCGAAGTGTCTCCTCGTTCACTGCTGTTCCTGCCGCCGTGCTGGCTGTCGTCCTCGGCCTGGCCGGCTGCTCCAGCGGCACCACCACCGCCAGCTCGACGTCCTCGGCCCCCGCGGCGGCGGCGTCCGCCCCGGCGTCGTCGGCGTCCGCGCCCGTGTCCTCGACTCCCTCCGCGGCCGAGACGGTCGCCGGTGGCGGGGCCACCACGTTCTGTGCCGCGTTCAAGGAGCTGGAGAGCCTGCAGGGCGACAACACGAACGTGACGGACCTCGCCGCCGCGGGCACGAAGTTCCGGGCCGTAGCGGCGGACATCCGCGCCACCGCCCCCGCATCTATCAAGGCCGCGGCGAACACCTACGCCGACCTCATCGACAACATCGGCGAGGCCGCACAGTCGGGCAGCATCAGCCAGGCGGGCCTGCAGAAGGCGTTCACCGACGCCGTGGCCGGCAAGGCCGCGGACATCGGCTCGGTGGCCGTGTATGTCGCCAAGTCGTGCCCTGGTCTGGGCGGCTGACCGGACGAGACGCTCGCGCACGGCTTCAGGCACATCTGCTGGTGTCCCACCGACGAACTGCGTCGGCACCTACGGCGCGGCGTTGGCTGGTGCCGCTGCTGGACCTGCCGTGCCTAGCCCGGGGGATCGCTGGCGCTTGGGTGTCCTGAGTCGGCTGAGGGCGTGGGGCTCTGACCGCGGGTGTGGTGCCGGGTTGGTCAGTAGCCGAGGCTGGCTGCTGCGCTGAGGGCCACGGGGTCGGCGACGACGTCGATTTGGCCGTAGAAGTGCACGGTGCTGAGGCTGGTGGAACCAAGCGGTCCGATCACGGATGACCCCAACCTGACGGACAAGAAGTTCCCCGGCAACCCCACGAAGTCCTACCGCTCTCGTGAACCGCTCCGCGTCACAGGTGAGATCACGAACTGGGAGGGCCACGCCCCCGAAGTCCTTCAAGCCATGAAAGACCAGCTCGAAAGCCTCAAGCAGCGTGGCATCGAAGCCATCGACGACTGACTGGGGGTGGCGCTGCTCGACCTGTCTCACCGAAGACGTCATCCGCGTGCTGGATCCCCGCAGTAGGAGCGAGCGCGATCGGCGCCTCGGGTTCGGTCAGGCTGTCTTACGGCCCCTGGGAGTTCGGCCGGTCCCGATGTGAGGCTTGGCGGTGGTCGGCTGCTGGGCCAGCTGGCTGACGCGTTGGGGTGAGACGTGCAGCAGAGTCCCGGCGTCTCGGACGGTGAGGTGGTATCTGGTCAGCAAGGTGGTCGCTGCTTCTCGCTGCAACCGGCTGGCCTCCTCCGCAGCCTGCCGTGCCCGGAGGGTCGCCTCGGCGGACGCCGCCACGGTCAGCTCCGCGTCAGCGTCGAGGTGCGGCTGCACGACCACATCGAAGCTGTCGACCGGCACGTCGCGCAGCAATGCGATGGCGTGGTGTGCCAGGCCCGCGACCTGGTCCAGGCGGCGGGCCTGGGTGTGCACACCACGGATCTCCGCGACGTCGATCGCCCACCAGTCCCCGACGCGGCGGCAGACCGCGGTGTAGGTCGCCTTGGTCGCCTTGGTCACCGTCTCCACCAGTCCTCTCCCAGCTGGTCCGCCAGGGCCCGCAATGATCGCCTGCGCGGTGTACTCGTTGATCTCGCTGTGACGCGGCACCGGAAACTCGTAGTCTCCGACCCCGAAGATCGTGTGTTGGCTCCCTCCCGGACCTGCTCGAGCATGAGCCCGCACGAACGGGCCGCCGCACCGATCCGCTTGAGCAGCTCCCGGCGCTTCACCCTTCCTGTCTAGGGTGCTAGACAGATCAAGTCAAGTAGGCTAGACGAAGCGCTTGATTGGCACCTCTTGTGCCGTCGATTCGGACGCCTCCAGTGGGCGGGCGTCGGAGTGTGAGTGCCGGACGACGAGTGTCTGCTGGGACGACGGGAGTCATCCCCAGACGCCGCTGGCGGTCCCACCGGACACTGCAGGGACTGGTTGGCCTTTTGCTTGATCGCGCACCGCCTCAGGCATGGAAGGAAGCGATGCCACGTGAGGGTCGGGCTGGCGCTTGCTCTGCGCAGAGCCGGCGCCTGCCCAGGTACCCTGGTCGCCGTCCCAGGCCGTGGTTGCCGCCTCCGGAGTTCCATCGAGGGTTCCGGCGAGGGTTTCATCCATACGCCGCCGCCCTCGTAGCTCAGGGGATAGAGCAACGGTTTCCTAAACCGTGTGTCGGAGGTTCGAATCCTCTCGGGGGCACCATCAAGAACATGCGAATTCTCCTTGTGCAGCAAGCACAATCCCGCTCCCGCCCGATACCACCGGATCCCACGGCCACCCCTCTCGTGCCACCCAATTATGGCACGCTTATGGCACGGCTATGGCACGCCCGATCACTCTGAGTCACCATCGCCTCGCCACCGAGCCGAGTTGGACCGGAACCTGGTCAATGCGTCGACCGGCCCCGGTGACTCGCCGGGCTCCCCGCATTCAGGGTCGGCGCCGCAGGTCGCCGGTGTAGGCAGAATACATACGACGGAGTACCATTTCTTTCGGAGGTGAGTCCCCCGTGGCCATGACCGTTGCCGATGCGGCGGAGCGACTGAGTGTCAGCGCCCACGAGGTGCGCCGGCTTGTTGCGGCCGGAACGCTCTCCGCCGAGAGGGTAGGGCGGATGCTCCTGCTCGACGAAGGCAGCGTCATGCGGCGAGCCCGCGCTCATGTCGGTCGCGGGCGGGCCCTGGCGCCGGGCACAGCGTGGGCCGCGCTCTGGGAGGCGTCCGGTGAGCGGGCCGGCTGGCTGGACCGGGGGGCACGCTCCCGGGTGCGGTCGTGGCTTCGCACGCGCAGCCCGGAGCGCATTGCGGCGGGTTGCCGGACGCGTGCCGTCCGCGCCGACGTCCGGGTGCTGCCCGGCTACCGCGCGGCGGTGCTGGCGGAAACGGGTGTGGTGGCCGGCGGGATGACCCAGGCGGAGCACGCCGGGGCGAACATCCTGGGAGCCGGCGACATCCCGGACGAGGTGTACTGCTCAGCCGGCACGTGGGCGCGACTTCGACGCGACTACGGCGTCAGCAAGCTGGGCGAGGTGAACCTGGTGGTGCGGATTCCCCGATTCGACGACCCCGAGCTTCTGCAGCGGACCGTCATGCCGGACGCGGTCGTCGCCGTCGACCTGTTCGAGTCGGCGGACCTGCGGACCCAACGGGCCGGCCTGGCCCTGCTCGAGCAGTCTCTCGCCGCCAGCCTGTCATGACCGCCGGCAGCGACCATCCGGTGACATCGGGGGGAACCGTCGTGCTCCCTCCGCTCACCGGGCGCCTCGACGCCCTGTGGGACCTGATCCTCGATCTCGCCGAGCGAGTCCCGGCCCAGCGGTGGGAACTGATCGGCGGCCAGATGGTCTTGCTGCACGGGCTGCGAGGCGGGCGCGGCGGGGTCCGAGTCAGCCAGGACGTCGACGTGCTGGCCGACCTGCTGACTGCCAGCGACGGGCTTCGGCGCTGCGTCCGAGCGGTGAGGAGCCTGCATCTTGACCCGGTGCCAGACAGCAGGGGTCGGGTGTACCGGTTTCGGCGGGCGAGCGACGAGATGGCCGCCGACGTGCTGGCTCCCGATCACTCACCACCACGCTGGCCGCTGCACACGGTCGGTGGCGCGGAGACCATCCAGGTGCCCGGGGGGCACCAGGCCCTGCAGCGGCTCATGGTCGTCACCGTCGTCAAGGGTGGACGGTCCGTCGAGGTCCCGGTCCCGGACCTGCTCGGCGCGCTGGTGCTCAAGGCAGCAGCCTGGGTGGCAGATTCGCGAGACCGCGACCGGCACAGCGGAGATGCGGCCTTCCTGGCCAGCCTGATGGCTGACCCCCGAGCCGAACGGGCGCGGCTGGCAGGAAGCGATCGAAAGCGGCTGCGTCGCCTCGATCAGCAGCTCGGTGACCCGAAAGCGTCGGAATGGCTCGCGTTGGGCGATCACGCAGCCGACGGCTATGCGGCCTGGCGGTTGCTCGTGTCCTGACTCGGCCGATGGTTGCCGGGCGCCGCGGGCTCTTCCCGCCCGGTCACAATCAAGGCGGCCGCGCACGCAAGATCAACAAAAGTGAGCGCTCTGGCCCAAGATCCACCACCCGAACGACCCAGGAGAGCCCAACACCCCGGACCCCCCACCCGCAGCCAGACTGCCGAGCCCAGCCAAGGAGCCAGCCAGCCAGCCAGACACAGTGGTATCGCGCGCTTCGCGCGGATACGGCGCATCGCCGCGGGCGTCAGCAGCCGAACGCGCCGGCTGTGCCGCGCTCGGTGTGGGGCAGGCTCCGACGGCGTCGATCGCGCGGCGCGGGGTCGTGATCTGTGTGCTGGCGGGCTACCCCGACCTCGAGGAGGTCGCACCTGCCACAGCCTGAGGGCGGTACCCCGCCCGCACCGGCCGCGTACTCCAGGAGCTAAGCGTGCCTCCGAACTGCTCTGGCAACCATCCTGGCAACGCGTTCTGGCAGACCGATGCCGCATGTGATGAGTCCGGCAAGGTTTCCGGCAAGGTTCCCGGCAAGGTTCCCGGCAACCCCGTTGGCAGCCCGGACCGACGCCGACGCGAATGTGAGGAGTCCGGCAAGGTTTCCGGCAACCTCGCGGTGGATCGTCAGTCCCATGCGCAGGTCTTTGCCACTGTGGCGACGATCCTCCCTGCCGCCCGTGGGCCAGTGGGGCGGGCCACCGTGATCTCGGTGGCGATGCTTGGGGGCGGGGCGAGCGCGGCGGCGTACTACCTGGACCGCTCGGCCGAGTGCGATCTGGCCGGCTACTACACCGGGCAGGTCGACCGTCCAGGTCGGTGGTGTGGGCGGGGAGCGACCGCCCTGCGGCTGGCTGGGCCGCTCACCGGTGGCTCGGCGAGCATCCTCGCCGGGCTGCTGGACGGCCGGCTGCCGGATG
>DATCDE010000375.1 GCA_036510875.1 Actinomycetes bacterium | reverse complement strand
TCGATGCAGTGTTCGAGGAAGATGCCGAGGAACGCGAAGCCTGCGTACCGCGAGGGCAGGATGTAGTTGGTGTGCAGATCGTGCAGGCCCAGGAAGATCCTCTGCAGCTGCACATGGAAGTCGGTCTCGGTGAGGTCGCTCTGCCGATGCCGCAGCAGGCGGAGCGCCTGCAGCGGGTCGATGGCGTGCATGGCCCGTTTCAGGGGCAGGTGGGCGTAGACCTCACCGATCAGGATCTCGGCCTGATCCAGGACGAGGCCGCGCTGGGTGTCGGTGAGCGGGCCCTGGGCGATGTGGCTGCGGAACTGCGGCATGGTGCGGACGGTGCCCAGGCCGTGGTCTGCGGTCAGAACGACGGTGTCAGGGTGGGACATGGCTGGCTCCTCGAGGCTAGGCGGCTTCTCTGGTAGGGACCCACCAGAGGCCCGCCACGGACATCGTCCCTGCTGGCATCGCGACGGTGGGTTGACGGCCGGGGTGGTAGGGCCCCCTCGAGGGTGGTCGACGGCTCTGGCCTCCGCCCGTCTCGTGGGTTCAAGACTTGGGTGCCTGCCAGGTCATGGTGTGGTCGGGGTCCTCCTGCCGCCGGTAGTTGTCGTTCGAGGGTGTGGGCCGAGCAGGCCGGGGTCGGGTTGTTAGGCGAAGATCGGGCCGACGGCTGGATAGCGTGCGATGAGCTTGGCCCGCATCTGTGCCAGTCGTCGTGGTGGTCCGTCGATGCCGGCGTCGTCGGGCGAGCCGAACCGGGTGTCCAGCAGCATGGGCCGCCCCCAGGCGGTGACCTGCTCGTAGTCGGCCGCGGTGGAGAGCGCCCCGACCCAGTCGGGGCGGCCGTAGATGATGTCCCCGCCGATGATCACCATCTCGACCCAAGACGGGTAAGCCGAGACCACGTTTTGGTAGGGGTCGTCCATGCGCTTCTGCAGGATCGTCAGGTCTGCGGCACGACCCACCTGCAGGGTGCCGATCTTGTCGCCAAGGCCCGCGATCTCGGCCGCCCCGCTGGTGACCATCCGCACCAGATCCGGCGGCGTGAGCGGCAGTGCGCTCTGGGTGATGACCTGCCAGGCCACCTTCATCTCATGCAGCAGACTCGGGCTGCCCGACGGCATCCAGTCCGCGCCCAACGCGACCGGCACCCCAGCGGCCAACGCAGCCCCGATGTCAGTGGTCTCGTTGTACAGACGCAGGTTGGACTGCGGCGACCACACCAACTTCCCGCCCACCGCTGCGAGCTGGTCGAAATGCGCCCGGGACAGCGCGGTCCCGTGGATCATCACCGTCGCCTCGCTGAACAGGGGTGAGGCTGTGAACTTCAGGTACTCGTTCACCGATGTCTGGTTAGTCTTCTGCCCCTCCGCGAGATGGACGTAGTGAGCCTTGACCGCCTCGGTGTCGAAGATGCCCTTGCGGATGCTCTCCACCTCGTTGTCGTCGAGGCGGTCGAAGTCCACCGTGCTGCGGGCGACCTGGCTGCCGAAGATCAGCAGGTCGACATTCCGTACCAGCGCCTCAGCCTTGTTCGGGTAGTCCTGGGAGGCGCCCTGGATGGCCGTCACCCCGCCGACCGCGGCGCGGACCTCGGCGTAGCGGGTCATCGCGGTCTTCACCGACACCGACTTCCCACCCGAGGTCAACCTCGCCCAGGGCTTCTTGATGAGCTGGTCGTACTCGTGGCTGTCGCGCCACCGGCCGCGGTTGATGTAGACCCCGGGCGGCTCCCAGGCCGCGAACACGTTGTACTCCGGATGCCCGTGCAGATCGATCAAACCCGGCAGGATCAGCCCCCCGGTGCTGATCGCATGCTCAACGTCGCGCGGCTTAGTCGAGCGGACCGACACGATTTGACCGGCCTCCACCACCACCCAGCCACGAGCAATCGACCCATCACTCTTCAACACCGACCCACCAAACGCCGTCGGCTCCCCCGAACCAGCACCCCCAGGTACCAGGCCCCCCGGCAAAGCCGCGCCGGCATCCAACGGCACGTCACGCACACGGGGGACCGCCGACCGAGGTGGAGGGCGAACAGCGCGAGTCACCCCACGCCCATACGCCTCATCAAACGCGTCTCGTCGCGCCACCAGACCCCCCGCTGAGAAGATGCCACCCAGCATCCCCCACCCCACGCCGCCAGTAAACACCTCAGCCCGCAGAACGCAGCGTGAACGTGCGGGGACTCCCTCGGCCCAACCATCAAGCGCTGCCGAGACAGCCCTCGCCCACCCCCAACTAAGCTCGCCGCCGGCAACAGACGACTTGTCCTGGGTCGCGGTTCTGGATTCTGAAGGGCGCGTCCTTTCAGCCGCCAGTCGTGCGGATGTCGGTTGCGGCATGTCCGAGGACTTCGAGATCATCGCATTCCCCCCGGCTGGTAGCAGATGATGGTTCGCGGATAGCCGACACTCCCACGACGGAAGAGGGGCACGCGAATGGCGACCACAAGGTTCACCGTCCACACGAGCTTGTCGCCGAGTGAAGCCATGGCCGTGATCACCGACTTCGGCCCCGAACGGTCTCGGTGGTGGCCGAACGTCGACGATGCTCATTTCAGAGTTCACGGACAGGGTCCGGACTGGGCGGAGGTGACCGAGGGCACTGGCATGGGCTGGGAGCGGGAACACTACTCGTGGGACGCCGCCTCCGGCATCGTCACGATCGACACCCTCGACTCGAACCTGTGGGGGCCCGGCAGTGGCTGGCGGTACGAGCTCGTGCAGGCAGCGGAGGGCACCGACCTGCGGGTCTCGCTCACTCGGCTGCCGAACTCGTTCAAGGGGAAACTCATCGCTGCCCTGCTCCCAATCGCGGGGCCACGCGCACTGGGGAAGCAGTTCCAGTCGGTCCTGCACAGGGCGGAGAGTCGATGACCTCGCCCAGCGGCTCGGTCTGAGACGCGCTGCAGCGGCGCGACATTCCGCTATCGCCCACCGTGGGCAGACATCACAGCGCCCAATAAGTCGCAGGCGGCCGTCCCCGACGAAACGCTGGCTCATAGCTCCCGTCTGTGTCCAGAGCGCCTGGAGTGGCATGGATCTGTCCGCTGGATTTAGAGCAACTGGCAGCCCGGATCGTGCTGGCGAGATGGACTATGCCGCTGAAGTCATCTGTGAGTAGAAGGCGGCTTAGGCAGCTTCCAGAAGCGGGCGAATTCATCGGCAACCAAGGGCCAGACCAGCCGACGACCGTCCTCAATCGAGTCAATCTGATCGGCCAAGTACGGCAAACCTCTCGTCGAGTTTCCCCGTATCTGGATAGTGGCGCTGTCAAAGTTCGATCTGCTGTTGAACCTGGATCTGCTGCTGAACCTGAACGTGTTCGGGTTCGGGGATCTCCTCATGGAAGGCCTCCGACGACATCGACGAACCGCGCAAGGTGCTCGTGCCCTCTGACCTCCTCATCGAGTGGTAGTCAGCTCAGTCTTGGCGGGGCCGCAGCAGCGGGCGTAGCGTTTAGGTGACCCTTACCACCGTGACGTGGGGTGTGACGAGATCGACTCTGGGGTAGGTCAAGAGCAGCCTTCGGTACGAGGAATCACGGGACCCGACGGGACGTGGGGTGGACGTGAATGAGGGGAGTACGTTGGCGCAGTCCGTGACCGCCGGTCCGCCTGGCCGAGAGGACCATAGTCTCCTGCGCCGCGAGATGGGCCGGCTCGACACCGTGTTCTTCCTCATCTCGGCGATGGTCGTCATGGACACCATCGGTGCCATCGCGATCGCCGGGGCTCAGGCGTTCACCTGGCTCGTGGTCCTGTTCGTGCTGTTCTTCGTGCCCACGGCGTTCATCAGCGCCGAGCTGGGGGCAGCCATCCCCGAGGAGGGCGGGGCGTACGTATGGGTGAGCCGCGCCTTCGGCCGGTTC
>DATCDE010000374.1 GCA_036510875.1 Actinomycetes bacterium | reverse complement strand
CTCGGAGGGCTGCGCCGGATCGGGATCGATGAGATCAGCTACAAGCGTTCGCACCACTACCTCACCGTCGTCGTCGACCACGACCAGCGACGGCTGGTCTGGGCCGCGCCGGGGCGGGACAAGGCGACCCTGGGTGCGTTCGGCAAACCGGCCACCTGTGGCCTCCTCCCGGATACCGCGCGGGCCTCAGGGACGCCAGAGGCGGATGTCACAGAACTGGAGTTCATCTGGCCGCGCCGTCCACTGTCCAGCGTCCTCCGCACACTTTCCTTGAATTGCCGCTCGTCGGACGGAACGTCCGACCATGCCGCGGATAGTGCCAGCCACTGCTGGATCACCCCGCCCTGCATCACATTTGCGCTCTTGTGCCCAGGTCTGGCTGATGATCACCGAGATTGTTCAGGCCGTCGGTTTGGACCACCAGACGGGGTCGCGCCCCGGCCGGTCGGCTATGCCAGCTGCCAGCCGTAGACCCCGGTCAGCACGAGCGCGTACAGGATGACGGCGTAGTACCACCGCCCGCCGAGCTTGGGCGTCTTGATCGGAGCCACGTTGAGGGCGGCCAGCACCATCAGGGCGATGTAGAGCACGATCGCGAAGATCGCCGTGCCGGCGACTGGTTCGACGACGAAGAGGAGCGCCAGGACGATGACGTTGTTGTCGAGGGCCAGCCCCCGGTAGGTCGAATCGTCGAGCAGCCCGAAGACGTTGAAGTAACTCAGCCGGATCACCCCGGTAGCGAGGATCACGAACGCGCCGGGGACGAACCAGACGTTGAAGCGCCCGACGCTCAGGAGCAGGGTTGCCGGCGCGACGCTGAAGCTGACGAGGTCGATCAGTGAGTCGAGCTGGGCGCCGAAGGCCTGCTGATCGGCTGTGCGTCGATTCATCTGTCGGGCGATCAGGCCGTCGCTCCAGTCGAAAACGACCGCCCAGAGCAGTGCTATCACGGCCGCTGGGTAGACGCCGCGGATCGCGAAGTAGAGCCCGAGCACCGCGGCCAGCAGCCCGGCCAGCGAGCACACGTTGGGCAGGTCCCGGGCGAACGAGAGCATCGGCCCGGGACCGGCCGACGGCCGCGACGCGCCGCGGCTGCCGCTGCCGCTCACACTGCCGCATCGGCTCACCCCGCCGCCCCAGCGCTGAGGGCTGTCCGCCCGGACCCTCCTGCGGGGTGCAGGTGTCTGGGGAACACCAGTTCGGCCGCACGGAGATCGGCCGGCGTGTCGATCTCGTACCAACGGTCGGCGGGGAAGATCACGGCCTTCGGGGCCATGCAGCCGTCGGCGGTCATCTCCTCGAACACGTACTCATAGAAGTAGCCAGTCTGGCCGGCTGCCACGTGCTGGTCGAGGCGCGTGCCGACCTCGGCCCAGGTGTCGCGCGCCAGACTGCAGATGTTGACCGCCATGTAGTGGTCGACGTCGGTGCAGTGCTGGCCGTAGACGCCCGGGGGCGCGGTGTAGAAGGCGTTGACGTGGCCGTCCCCGCCGAGGGTGACCGTGGTCCCGCTCATCCACGGCAGCTGCCTGGAGACGGCGATCCGGTCGGGGTGCAGCAGCGGCGCCAGCAGATCCTCGTCGAAAACGAGATCGCTCTCGACCAGCAGGAACGCGTCGTCGATCACGTCTCGGGCCAGCCACAGCGAGTAGATGTTGTTGGTGGTCTCGAACAGCGGGCTGACGATGTACTCGATCGTGATGCCGCCGAAGCGCTCACCGAGGTAGTCGCGGATCGCCGCGGCCTTGTAACCGGTGACCACGACCAGGCGCTCGAACCCGTGACCATTCAGGGCGAGGACCAGTCGCCCAAGGATCGGCACCCCGCTCACGCAGACCAGACACTTCGGCACCGCGTCGGTCAACGGCGCCAGCCGGCTGCCCAGGCCGGCAGCGAGCAGCACCGCGGTGCGCACCCGTGCACCATCGGTCGCGAACTCGTGGCGATTCATACGCGTCCCTCGGCTCCCCGATCCCCCCGAGGCGGGCCTGGGGGGTCGGACAAGGCCGTCAAGATGTCCGAGCCGGCTCGACGACCACGCCGCCCGACGGGATGAAGAGTCGATCCCCGTCCTCGTTATCCCAGCGCACCACGTAAGGCGGCTCCCCATTACGGCCCCGCACCTCAACGATCCGGCCGCAGCGCTCATGAGTGCCGACGGTGCGGCTGGGGACGTGGATCTTGTCTCCCACTTGTGCCTGCATGACGACCTCCACCACCCGCCCCGGTTTGCGTCCTGCCCCAATTCAACAGCGTTCCAAGCGTCGGCGCGCGGGTCGTTCGACCCGACGCCGGTGCCGCCCAGCGGTCGGCAGGACCTCGCCACCGAAACCAACTTCCCTGCTGACACGACGCCCGCAGCCACACCACGTCAGCCGAAGTAGCCCTCCGACGCGCCCGGGAGCCTCCCCGCCGCTGGGGGCCCAGGCCGTCTCGCAGCCCGGCCAGCGAACCGCCCCGATCGGTCCCCTCTGCGCTATCGCCCCAACTGGGCGCGGAGCAGTCGGTGGGACTCATCCGCGAGGCCAGCGAGGTCTTCGAGGGAGTGCTCACCTGCCCAGCAGACCGGATGGGTGATAACGAACGGGGTCCATCCGTGGACGTCGGTGTCGACGGGGACCCAGCGAGATGCCGGGAGCGTCGTCGGGTCGCTCCAGTCGGTCGGGCCTGTGTCGATGAACGAGTCACCGGACGCCACGCCCTGACCGCAGAGCGAGCAGATCCCCACGTTGTCCATGCCTGTGAGTCTGCCTCACGACCCGAGCGCGATCGGCAGCACTTCGGTCGCGCGGTCAGCGAGCGCCCGAGTGTTGGTCCGCCTGCTTGGCGACACGCTCCAGACGGTCCCGGTGGGACTGCCAGGATGCCTCGTCCAGTGCGGGGAGGTTCCCGTTGCCGCTCCGTAGTCCGGCTGCTCCATCGATGAGTTCACGAACGACGTCGGCGTGACCGGCATGGCGATGCGTCTCGGCGATGACATGGACCAGCATGCGATGCAGGGACACGTGGCCGTCCGGTGACCACCACGGCACCTGACCGACCACGTCCAGATCGAGGGCTTCCACGGTGGCATCGGAGTGAACCCAAGCCCGGCGGTAGAGACCGACGATGTCGGCCCGAGTCTGATCCTCGGTAGCCCACATGTCCGCGTTCGGTTCGGCGTCATCATCGAACCACGGCAACGGCTCCCCGAACGGGCGGCCGAACACGTCCCCTAGGTACCAGGCTTCGACGGTGGCGACATGCTTGACGATCCCGAGCACGTTGGTTCCCGTCCGCACCATGGGGCGTCGAACGTCATACTCCGACAGGTCGTCCAACTTCCAAAGCAGAGCCTCGCGGGCAGCCTGCAGGTACAGGTGAAGATCGCTCTTCACTACGCCAGAGTCCATCCGAGAATCGTGCCCGATCGAAGCAAGAACAGGCGAGCCAGAACGGCACCTATGCACGGGTAGTTCGCCACTGCTCCCGTTGCTGCCGCAGTTAGGGCAGGAGTGCGCCGAGGTAGGTGGCAGCCTCTTCGTCGGTGGTCATCGGCAGCGGCTTTTGCACGGCCCAGGCACCCACCGACCCTCTGGATCAGGTGCGATCAGTTGACGGAAGTACCTGGGCTCGCCGGTCTCCCATACCAACGAGCATTGGCTGCCGTCGGGCGCAGTCACCCAGGCATCGCCCACGTCGCCGTACGAGGCGAACATGCCGATGAGGAAGCCTTCGACTTCAGCTTCGCGGTAGCGCGCCTCGTCATGGTCCACTCGCGCATCCTGCCTCGTCGCCACCGCGGAAGCGAGCGCGATCAGGCACTTCGCGTGCAGCCCCGGCGGCACGCTAGCGGTTCATGCGCGCCGGCGTGGTAGGCAACGGCGACGGCACTGCCATGGGGTAGCGGAGCGGGCTACTCCCATCGG
This sequence comes from Actinomycetes bacterium, assembly GCA_036510875.1. Lineage (NCBI taxonomy): Bacteria > Bacillati > Actinomycetota > Actinomycetes > Actinomycetes bacterium. The sequence continues at coordinate 4,655 of DATCDE010000374.1, read as the reverse complement.
AATGTTCGGACCGCGAGCGTGGTGAAGACGATGGCGTAGATCGCGAGGACGGCCAGGGGCCCGAGGCTGGGGAAGTTGCCCGAGATGGTGTCGGTGAGGGCTTGGACCGCGGCACCGGTGGGGGTCTTCTCCACGACGGCGCGCAGCGGGGCGGGCATGGTTTGCAGGGGCCACCACAGTCCGGAGCAGAACGCCAAGGCGAAGAAGAGGATGCCGCCGATGGCCCCGGCGGCCTTGGCTGTGGGCGCGGTTGAGGCGATCAACAGCCCGAGTGGGAACAGGGCGGCCGCGGTCAGGAACAGGGTGAGGGCCAGTCCGGGGAGCGACCCCGGTAGGCGCAGGTGGAACGCGGCGGCGCCGATGCTGAGGATCAGCGTGATCGCGGCGACCGCTATGGCGGCGTAAACGGTGAGCTGCGCGGCGAGCAGCCGGGACGGGTGAACCGGGGTGACGGCCAGACGCCGGAGGAACCCGAGCTCACGGTAGGTGGCCAACCGCAGGGGCAGCGCGTTGAGGGCCAGCATGGTGAGCGTGAACACCATGAGGATTGGCCCGTAGGCGTCGAGTGGTGTTAGCCCTCCGAGCGCAGCCTGAGGGTCTTGGAACGTGGGGATGTTCCCGAAGACGACGATGAGCAGGACCGGCAGACCGAGCCCGACGACAAGGCCAGCGGGCTCACGCACGTTGAGCACAAACTCGGTGCGCACCAAGCGTGCGAACGCTCGCGCCGACTGAGCGACAGGCACGACCGAGGTCGTTGTCATGCCGAACCGCTCGGCGCTGGCCCCGGCGCTGGGTCTGCGGTCAGGGACAGGAACGCCTGTTCGAGGGATGCCGAGTCGACGCGGACCTCTCGCGCCCGGATGCCCGCCCGTGCAGGGCGAGCACGACGTCGGTGACCAGGTCCCTCACACCGGTGACCACGACGGTGTCCCCGTGCCGGTGCACCGAGGACACATCCGGCAGGCTCGTCAGCAGCTCGTCCGGGAAGGGTCCTGAGGTCCGGAAAGACATACGAGTCAACCCCCCGCCCTGTTCGGTCAGCTCGGTCGGCGTGCCACAGGCCACCAACCTGCCCTGATCGATGACCGCGACCCGATCGCAGAGACGCTCCGCTTCCTCCATCGAGTGGGTGACCACGACCACGGTCACGCCGCGAGCACGCACCGACTCGATCAACTCCCACGTCTCCTGACGCGCATGCGGGTCCAAGCCCGTGGTCAACTCGTCGAGGACCGCCACCTCCGGATCGCCGACCAGCGCCAGGGCGATCGACAGGCGCTGCTTGAGCCCTCCGGACAGCGCTCGGAAGTACACGTCCCGGTGAGCGGCCAGGCCGAGCGACTCGACGAGATCCGGGATGTCGACCGATCGCCGGTAGAACGACCCGAACAACTCCAGCACCTCACTGACCCGGATCTTGGCCGGAAGCGCACTCTCCTGCAGTTGCACCCCAACGCGCTGCCGCACCTCATTCCGGTCGGTCTGCGGGTCGCGTCCCAGCACCCGAATCGAGCCGCTGTCAGGCACCCGCAACCCGGTGATGCACTCCACCGTGGTCGTCTTCCCCGCCCCGTTCGGTCCCACCACGCCGAAGATCTCGGCAGCCTCCACCGTCAGGTCGAGATCGTCGACAGCCACCAGCGACCCATACGCCTTACTCAGGCCACGGACCTCGATCACCGGCACGGCAACACCTCCACCCGCACCATCATCCTCGGCCACGACAACCCCACGGTCGAGGTCTCCCACGTGAGTCCTCCGCGTTCTGCTCGGGAGGGGCGGGCCAACTGAACAACGCCGCGGTCGTGACCCAAGTGCCTGCCTGAGCCGCTCAAGTAGCCGGTTCTTGTGCTCTGGTGTCGGGTCGTTTCGGCCTGCGCCGGACTGATCTTCGGGGGTTCCGCGGGTCGATGCCTTTGAGGACCTGTTCGTTCTGCCCTTTCGGAGGTCCTCATGTCTGGTTCGACGCAGGTGATGCGCCCGGAGCCGCTGCCGGCGTTCGGCGCGGTGCAGCTGGCCGCGGCAGGGTTCTTGGCTCGCTACTCGGGGCGCACGAGGGAGGCGTACGTGCTGGACCTGCGGGCGTTCTTCGCCTGGTGCACCTCATCGACGCGCGGAACGGGGTGGCGGCCGATCGGCTCGCCGAGCTGGCCACCGGCCGCGGCGACGTTGACACGCTGAACTACCTGATCGACGCGGGCAACGAGTTGGCAGCGGACCGCCTAGCTGAGGTGGCTGCCGCACACGGCGATGTCGACACGCTCAACCGCCTCGTCGACGAAGGCAGTCAGGTAGCCGCCACACTGCTGAGCCGGATCATCAGCGAAACCGAGTAGCTGGGCGGCAGAGGCTCCGCCTTCAGGGTCGCCCCTGCGGATCAAGTGCGCATCAATTCGGCGTTCGACGGGACGACGGTTGGTGTGGGGCGCAGTGCAAGAGGCGGCATGAAGCCGATTCCTTGGTCCAGGCGGCGACGGTGATCCCGGCCTTGATCTATCCCGACGTGCGCGAGGCCGTCGCCTGGCTGTGTTCGGCCTTCGGGTTCGTGGAGCGCGTACGGATCGGCAAGATCCACGCGCTCAGCTCCAGTTCGGTGACGGCGCGTTGATCGTCGGCAATGTCCGCGGCGATAGCCGTCCTCCCCTTCCGGGCGAGGTCACGCACTCGGTGACGGTGCGAGCAGCAGACGTGCGAGCCCACTGTGAACGAGCGCGCGAGAACGGCGATCGCGACCTGATGGAGCCGACCGACTTCGCGTACGGCGAAGGGTGTCCGCGGTGGTGAGCCTGTACCGCATCGGCACAGCCGAGGTCCCGGACACCGTCGACCCGGCGAACCACCTGGAGGTGTGGCTGGTGCGGCGATAGGGACTGACTCCTCTGGCGGCGCCTAATCGGGCGGTGTGACGGTGGTTTCGTGCCGGTCGCTGTGGTGAGTGTGGTGGGCCTGCGCAAGTCGTATGGCTCGACGGTGGCTGTGGATGGGGTCTCGTTCGAGGTCGGTGCCGGGGAGGTCTTCGGGATCGTCGGTCCGAATGGGGCGGGGAAGACGACGACGGTGGAGTGTCTGGAGGGGTTGCGCGCCCCGGACGCGGGTGTCGTCCGCGTGCTGGGTCTGGACCCCCAGCGGCAGGGGGATGCGCTGCGTGAGCGGATGGGCGCGCAGCTGCAGGAGTCCGCCCTGCCGGCACGGATGCGGGTGGGCGAGGCGATGACTTTGTTCGCCTCCTTCTACGCACATCCGCTGCCACCTCGGACGCTGCTCGACGAGCTGGGCCTGGCCGATCGGGTCCGGGTCGCGTGGGGCGCTTTGTCGGGTGGGCAGCGGCAACGGCTGGCGATCGCGTTGGCGCTGGTAGGTGATCCCGATCTGGTGTTCTTCGACGAACTGACCTCGGGTCTGGACCCTCAGGCCCGACATGCGACCTGGGACCTGGTCCGGGGGGTGCGGGATCGAGGCAAGACCATCGTGCTGACCACGCACTTCATGGAGGAAGCCGAACGCCTCTGCGACCGGGTGATGATCATCGACCAGGGGCGGGTGGTGGCCCTGGACGTGCCCGCGGACCTGGTCCGTACGCTGGGAGCCGAGCAGCGGGTCACCTTCGTCAGCGAGGACGCCGGCGACGACGTCTTGGCTGCCCTGCGCGCCCTACCCGCGGTGACCCGGGTGGAGCGCTCCGGTGGCCGGGTCACCGTGCACGGCGAGTCCGACCGGTCGCTGGCCCCGATCCTCGGCGTCCTGGACGGAGCCGCGGTGGCCTTCCACGACCTGCGCACCGAGCAGCCCAGCCTGGAGGACGTGTTCCTCGCCCTGACCGGCCACCAGATCCGGGACGGCGCGCCATGACCACGCTGACGCAGACCAGCCGTGGGCTGCTCCCGATGATGGTCGTCCAGGTGAAGCTCTTCCTCCGGGAGCCGGTGGCCACCTTCTTCACCATCGCCTTCGCCCCGCTGCTCCTGCTGCTGTTCGGCGTCATCTACGGCAACGAACCCAACGAGGTGTTCGGCGGGCGCGGGTCGATGGACGTCACCGTCCCCGCCTACATCGGGATCGTCATCGTCACCGTCGCCCTAATCGGCATCCCAGTCCAAACCGCCACCAACCGCGAACTCGGGGTCCTGCGCCGCTACCGGGTGACCCCGCTGCGGCCGCTGAGCTACCTGATCGCCGACGTGACCGCCTACTACCTGATGACTCTCACCGGGACCGTGCTGCTCATCGTGGTCGGGGCAATGACCTTCGGGGTGCGCCCAGCCGGCAGCGTCCCCGCCATCCTGGCCGGCTTCACCCTCAGCGCCCTGACCTTCTTCGCCCTGGGCTACCTCCTGGCCAGCCTCGCCCCCACCGCACGGGTCGCCCAGACCATTGGGATGGTCCTGGCCTACCCGATGATGTTCCTGTCCGGCGCCTCACTCCCGCAGGAACTGCTGCCACCCGGACTCCGCCACGTCACCGACTTCATCCCACTGACCTACGTCGTCAAACTCATGCGCGGGCTGTGGTTCGACGCGCCCTGGGCCAGCCTTCGTCTCGACGTCGCCGTGCTCAGCGCCATCCTCATCATCGCCACCGCCCTGTCCGCCCGCTTCTTCCGCTGGCAATAACCAACTCCCGGGGCCCCGTCCGACAACGCCACCGAGGCGCCG
>DATCDE010000373.1 GCA_036510875.1 Actinomycetes bacterium | reverse complement strand
TTGAACAGACCAGTCCGCGGGTTCGTCGTCGGTGTCGGTGTCGGCGATCGCCTTGGTCTGCTGCACCTTGCCCGGCTTGTGGTGCTGCGGGGCGTACACGGTGTAGACCTGCATCGGTTCGTCGCCGATGTTGGTGATGTTGTGCCAACTGCCGGCCGGCACGAGGACGCACCAGCCGTCGGTGACCTCTTGGTCATAGGTCAGGTCGTCCTTGGCGGGTCCCATCTGGGCGCGGCCGTGACCGCGGTCGAGCCGAATGAACTGGTCCGTCTCACCGTGCTTCTCCAAGCCGATGTCACCGTTGACCGGAATCGACATGAGGGTGACCTGCAGGTAGGTGCCGCTCCAGGCCACGGTGCGGTAGTTGGGGTTCTCGAGCGTCTCGGTCTCCAAGTTGAACGCCTGGGGACGGGGACCGATGTCTGCGATGCTCATGATTTGACACTAGCCCTGCGCGGACCGTGATTCTCAGATCCGGTGGCCCGCCCGAAGCATCTCAGGTCCGCTCCGAAGCAGTGAAGCGTTCCGGGGCTCGTGGGGACTCTGTCGCCGGGTTCCGGTCCCGGTGGAGTTGAGTTCTTGCGGGTTCATCCGCCCCGGATCGCGTGGGAGCCCCGAGGGAGCCCCGTGGGATACCAGTCAGGAACGGTGGAGGCTGGTCGGGCCGTAGGGACCGGCGCCGGGTCCCACATCTGGGCGCGGTACCGGCACGGACTTGTTGCGGGAGGGCTCGTGGTGACCTCGTGTGCCGGGCGTACCCCCTGTGCCACAACGGGAATCACTCGTCCCGGCCCCGAAGCAGGCGGTGTTGAGTACTCGATCGGCACCAGCCTGCATACAACGGAGACGTCCTCCCCCAGGCAAATAGGGTTCTCCTCACCTTTCTGTGGGCAGCGTGATCGTGAGTCCTCCGCAGCAGAGGTAGATCATCGCGATGAGGGCGGTCGCGCTGTGGTGTCCGTAGCCGCGGTGGTTGATGAGTCGGATCTTGCTGTTGAGGCCTTCGAGTTTGCTGTTGGACAGGCCGAGCTCGATGGCGGCGAGGACGCGGTCGCGGTTGGTCCGGACGGTCTTGGACAGGGTCAGGAACGCGGGGATGCGGCTGCGGCAGGCCCAGGCCAGCCACCAATCGAGGTGGGCGGGCGCGTCGGCCGGGTCGTGGAGGCGGTAGAGGTCGCGGAGGCCTTCCTTGAGCTGCCAGCAGCGGTAGAGCACCGAGTTGGCGCGGCGTAGTTCGTGGAGCACGTCGAGCTGGGACGGCAGGAGCTGGTCGGGGTCTTTCAGGAGCGCCCAGCGGCTGTGTTTGACCCACCGGACCTGGTTCCGCGGTGGTGGTGGGCTGTCCGCGGGCGGGCGTCCCCGGCGCGGCCGGGGCGCGGTCCTGGCCTTGTCACGTTCGAGGTTCCACGCCCAGCGACGGGCCTTGTTGATGGCCTCGTTCGCGAGCGCGACCAGGTGGAACGGGTCGACGCATTGGCGGGCTTGCGGGGCGTGGGTGTCGGTGGCCTTCTTGAACGCGGCACCGAGGTCCATGCTGACCGCTTCCAGTGCCGCGCAACCACTCTGACCGAGCTCGTCGTAGAACAGGCCCAGGGTCGCGGCGTTCTTGCCCTCACCGGCCCAGACGACCCGCCCGGCCTGGTCGTGGTCGGCGACGACGGTCAGGTAACGGTGTCCCTTGCGGTAGGAGACCTCGTCGACCCCGATCCGCAGCAGCCCGCTCAACCGGCGGTCATCGATGGCTTCGGTGACGACCCGGGTGACGATCCCCGCGGCGGTCTCCCACGAGGTCCGCAGCAACCGGGCGATCGTGGTCTTGTCCGCGCGCTGCGCCAACCACGCCACGACGTCCTCGAAGTCCCGGGAGTGCCGGGCCCGCGGCCGCGCCCAGGGCACCGCCTCGGTCACGACCCGGTCACAGCGCCGGCAGTGCAACCGGCGGATCCGCGCCTGCAGGAACAGCTTGCTCGCACCGAGGTCCAGGTGCCGCCAGCGCCGGACCGA
>DATCDE010000372.1 GCA_036510875.1 Actinomycetes bacterium | reverse complement strand
TACAGCAAGCACCTGCACATCTTCCTGGCCCCGATCAACGTGTTCTTCTCGCGGCGGCCGAACGCGCTCGGCCCGCTCGTGCCGATGTACTCCGGCGGCCAGCCGATCAACTTCGAGGACCCGGGCGAGGACGACGTCTTCGGCGTCGGCAAGGTCGAGGACTTCACCTGGAAGGGCATCCTCGACTTCGCCACCTGCACCGAGTGCGGCCGCTGCCAGAGCCAGTGCCCGGCGTGGAACACCGGCAAGCCGCTGTCTCCCAAGCTGCTGATCATGAACCTGCGCGACCACACCTTCGCGAAGGCGCCGTACCTGCTCGCCCAGTCGCACCCGACCTACCTGGCCTCAGGGCCCGGCGGCCCGCAGCCGGCACCGGTCGAGCTCACGTCCTTCTCCGAGGCGGTGCAGTCCGAGGTGGCCCGCGACCTGGTCGGGCCGAACGAGCGCGACGAGCACGGGCACTCCCTGGGCGGCGGCGTCATCGACCCCGACGTCCTGTGGTCGTGCACCACCTGCGGGGCGTGCGTCGAGCAGTGCCCGGTGGACATCGAGCACATCGACCACATCGTGGACGTGCGCCGGTTCCAGGTGATGATCGAGTCGGCGTTCCCGACCGAGCTGGGCGGGCTGTTCAAGAACCTGGAGACCAAGGGCAACCCGTGGGGCATGAACGCCTCCGGGCGGCTGGACTGGGCGGCCGACCTGCCGTTCGAGGTGCGGGTCGTCGACGGCGAGATCCCGGACGACGTGGAGTGGCTGTTCTGGGTCGGCTGCGCCGGCGCCTACGAGGACCGGGCCAAGAAGACCACTCAGGCGGTGGCCGAGCTGCTGCACCTGGCCGGCGTCGAGTTCGCCGTCCTCGGCGAGGGCGAGACCTGCACGGGTGACTCGTCGCGACGCTCCGGCAACGAGTTCCTGTTCCAGATGCTGGCCCAGCAGAACGTCGAGGTGCTCAACGAGGTGGGCGCCAAGAAGATCGTGGTGACCTGCCCGCACTGCTTCAACACGATCCGCAACGAGTACCCGCAGCTCGGCGGGGACTACGAGGTCGTCCACCACACCCAGCTGCTCAACCGGCTGGTGCGCGAGGGCCGGCTCACGCCGGTGGCCCCGGTGGAGGAGAAGGTCACCTACCACGACCCGTGCTACCTGGGCCGGCACAACAAGGTGTACGCCCCTCCGCGCGAACTGGTCACGGCGCTGCCCGGCCTCACCTTCGCCGAGATGCCGCGCAACGCCGACCGCGGGTTCTGCTGCGGTGCCGGTGGCGCTCGGATGTGGATGGAGGAGAAGATCGGCCAGCGGGTCAACGAGGTGCGGACCCAGGAGGCGATCGACACCGGTGCGGACACCGTGGCGGTGGCCTGCCCGTTCTGCAAGGTCATGATCGGGGACGGCGTGGGCGCCTTGCAGCCCGACCTGGACAAGGCGGCCCAGACCCAGGTCATGGATGTCGCCCAGCTGCTGCTCCGCTCCGTCCAGCGCGCCTGACCCTGACAACTGTTCAGACCTGGGTGCGGTGGAAGTTCTGGAAGGACCGGGACGGCGTCGGTCCGCGCTGGCCCTGGTAGCGGGAGCCGTAGACCGCTGAGCCGTACGGGTGCTCGGCCGGCGAGGACAGCTGGAACAGGCACAGCTGGCCGATCTTCATGCCGGGCCACAGCTTGATCGGCAGGGTGGCCACGTTGGACAGCTCGAGGGTCACGTGCCCGCTGAAGCCCGGGTCGATGAAGCCGGCCGTCGAGTGGGTGAGCAGCCCGAGCCGCCCGAGTGAGGACTTGCCCTCGAGCCGGCCGGCGATGTCGTCCGGCAGGGTCACGATCTCGTAGGTCGAGGCCAGCACGAACTCCCCCGGGTGCAGGATGAACGGCTCGTCGGTGTCCGGCTCGACCAGCCGGGTCAGGTCCGGCTGCTCGACCGCCGGGTCGATGTGCGGGTACCGGTGGTTCTCGAACACCCGGAAGTAGCGGTCCAGCCGGACGTCGACCGACGACGGCTGGATCATCGAGGGGTCGTACGGGGCCAGCCCGACCTTTCCGGAATCGAGCTCGGCGCGGATGTCGCGGTCGGAGAGCAGCACGGCGGCGAGGCTACCGCCCCGGCCCGGCCGGCCGCCCCCCGCCGTACCCCCCGGCGACCCCCACGATCTCCTCCCGCAGCTGTTCGATCCGTCCGAGCAGGCTGACACTGTCGACGACGCCGTGCACCGAGGGCTGGCCGGCGGTGACCACGGTCAGCGCCGTCGACAGCCGCTCCTGCAGCTCGGACGACGCGTCCAGGAGTGGCCCGCCCCGCAGCCGGCGGCCGAGCAGGTCCGCGAGCTGCTGCAGCAGGTCGGCCAGGGTGTCCCGGCGCAGCAGCGGGAGCGGCCCCGGCCGGTCGTACAGCTGGTCGACGTTAAGAGTGATCGCCCGGGCCTGCAGCGACACCCGGCGGTGCCAGCCGAGGTCGGCGGCCAGCCCGGCGACGCGCTCCCTGTCCCGGCGAGCCCACGGGTTGAACCGGACCGACTCGACCGCGGCCACGACGCTGCCAGCCGTGACGTCGTCCTGGTGGCGCAGGCTGTCACCGACCAGGTTGACGAACGCGTGCCGCTCCGCCCAGCCGACCTCCCGCGGCTCGGCCCTGAGGTGCTCCACCACGATCTCCAGCGACCGCCGCACGGCCGCCGTCCAGTCCCGCATGGCGGCCAGGGCCGGTTCCACCTGCGCCCGCTCAGGGACGACCAGGGCGATGGCGATTCCGACCGCACCGCCGATGACGCAGTCGACGAGCCGCCACAGCCCGTAGCCGCGGGCGGTGGGCCCGAGCAGCAGCACCAGCAGGACCGAGAAGGACACCTGCACCCGTCCCGCCGGAGCAAGGGGCAGCCGGCCAGCGACCGCGAACGCGGCCAGGGCCCCGAGGAACACCACGAAGACGTTGCGGCCGCCCACGTTGACGAGGACCTGGGCGACGGCGACACCCACGGTGTTGCCGACGATCGTCTGGATGCCCTGGGCGATCGTGCTGTAGACGCTGGCCTGCACGGTGAGCATGGCCAGGATGGGGGCGAAGACTGCCGAGGCGTTGCCGCTGAGCTGCTCGGCCAGCCCCCACGCCACGGCCGCGGCGACCGCGGCCTTGAAGGCCGTGAGCCAGGTGGGTCGGCCACTGCTCGGCGCGGTCAACAGATCACTGAGCGGGGCGAGGACGCCGGCGTCCGCTGAGCCCCTCCCGACCGGCGTTGCCATGCCGGTAGAGTAGGCGGGCCGCGGCGGCCGAGCCGCCCGCGCGGGTGTAGTTCAATGGCAGAACATCAGCTTCCCAAGCTGACAGTGCGGGTTCGATTCCCGTCACCCGCTCCAGTTCCAGGTCCAGGGGATCTTCGCAAAGAGCGCGATGCTTCTTCGCGGATTGGCTGACGGGTGCGGTGCACCAGGCGCCGGGGGCAGGCGTTCACGCCGGGAAGCTTGCCGTGACGACGGCTGCGGTGTCCGGTGCGTCGTGTCGCCAATGTGAGCCGAGTTCCCGCCCACCACTGAGGGAGGCGATCACAGGCTCCTTGACGGGGGCGGCAGGGCAGCTGGTCCAGCAGACGGACTGCCTCCCGCAGAGAACCAGCGAGCCTCCAGGATCGAGCCGTCCGGATCGGCGTTCACGGTCGACGACGAGCTCACCAGCCGAAGGCCGCTCACCGCCACCACGAGACCGGTCTCCTCGGCGAGCTCACGGACCGCGCCCTGAGCGGGCGTCTCGCGAGCCTGAACCGTGCCGCTGGGGATGTTCCAGTAGTGCCCACCCCAGTCATCGCGATGCTCCCGCACGAGAGCGACGCGATCTTGGTGGGCGGTGTACCGCCGCGAACGCCTGGCGGACCGTGTCGTTCGTCCCGTTCGCGGCCGGTGTGAGGCCGGTCACTTGCGCTGGTTACCGGCGGGTAGCATCATGGATGTTACTGACGGGTAATCATTGCGCTTCGCGCGGTCCGAGGAGTCAGAACCATGGGGCACTACAAGTCCAACCTGCGTGACATCGAGTTCAACCTGTTCGAGGTCCTCGGCCGCCAGAACGTGCTGGGCAGCGGCCCGTACGCCGAGATGGACCTAGCGACCGCCAAGTCGATGCTCGCCGAGGTCGAGCGGCTGGCCGTCAACGAGCTGGCCGAGTCCTTCGAGGACGCCGACCGGCACCCGCCGGTGTTCGACCCGGCCACGGGCTCGGTCACCATGCCCGAGTCGTTCAAGAAGTCGTACCGCGCCTACCGCGACGCCGGCTGGACGAACCTGGACCTGCCGGCCGAGATGGGCGGCACACCGACCCCGCCGTCGCTGCGCTGGGCGCTCGCCGAGATGGTCCTCGGCTCGAACCCGGCCGTGCACATGTTCACCTCCGGTCCCGCGTTCGCCCACGTGCTGTGGGAGCTCGGCACCGAGGAGCAGAAGCACTGGGCGCAGGTCTGTGCCGAGAAGGGCTGGGGCGCCACCATGGTGCTCACCGAGCCGGACGCCGGCTCGGACGTGGGCGCCGGTCGGTCCAAGGCGGTCCTGCAGGCGGACGGCAGCTGGCACATCGAGGGCGTGAAGCGGTTCATCACCTCCGCCGAGCACGACCTGGAGGAGAACATCTTCCACCTGGTGCTGGCCCGCCCCGAGGGCCACGGGCCGGGCACCAAGGGCCTGTCCCTGTTCTTCGTCCCGAAGTACCTCGTGGACTGGCAGACCGGCGAGCTGCAGGGCCGCAATGGCGTGTACACGACCAACCTCGAGAAGAAGATGGGCCTCAAGGCCTCGACGACCTGCGAGCTCACCTTCGGCGAGAAGCAGCCGGCCGTCGGCTGGCTGGTCGGTGAGGTGCACGAGGGCATCGCCCAGATGTTCCGGATCATCGAGTTCGCCCGGATGATGGTCGGCACCAAGGCCATCGCGACGCTGTCCACCGGCTACCTCAACGCGCTCGACTACGCCAAGAACCGCGTCCAGGGCGCCGACCTGGCCCAGATGACCAACAAGACGGCGCCCCGGGTCACGATCACCCACCACCCCGACGTCCGCCGCTCGCTGATGACGCAGAAGGCGTACGCCGAGGGCATGCGGGCGCTGGTGCTGTACACCGCCAGCATCCAGGACGACATCGCGATCAAGGAGGCGGCCGCCGAGGACTACGAGATCGACGACCGGCTCAACGACCTGCTGCTGCCGATCGTCAAGGGGTACGGCTCGGAACGCTCCTACGCGATCCTCGGCTCGGAGTCGCTGCAGACCCTCGGCGGGT
>DATCDE010000371.1 GCA_036510875.1 Actinomycetes bacterium | reverse complement strand
GGCGCGCAGCATCCGGTAGTCCAGCAGCGTGGTCACCACCGCCAGCGCCAGCCCGATGGTGATGTTGAGCAGGTGCTTCTTCAAGAACGCCTGCGGGTCCAGGCCCGCGTCCAGCTCCCGCTGCCGGGTCGCCGACCACACGAGCGCGGTGCCGATCGCGAGCAGCATCAGCACCGCGAGGGCGAGCACCCAGTCCAGCCGGCGCAGCATCGAGTCCCTGGCGACGGCCCGCGCTGCCAGCGAGCGGCTGCGCGAGTACGAGACCGGGTAGCCGAGGGTCATGGCCCGCCGCCGCTCAGTCGCCGCAGGTCCTGCGCGGGGGGCAGGGCCATGGCCAGCCCGGCCACCGGCGTGGGCGTGGCGGGGGCGGTCGGCGTGGTCAGGGAGGCGGTGGCGGCCGCGGGCTGGCCGTAGACCGACGCCGGCGGCAGCGTGGACGGCAGGACCCCGCCAGGCAGGATCGACGCCTTGGCGTCCACCGTGTTGCCCTTCACCCCGAACAGCGCGTCGTAGATGGTCTTCACGCCGGGCCCGCTCGTCCCCGCGCCGGTGCCACCCTGGCTGACCATCATGACGACGGCGTACTTCGGGTGGTCGGCCGGCGCGTAGGAGACGAACCACGACGTGTCGTCCTTGCCGGCGACCGTTCCCGACCCGGTCTTGGCGGCCATCGCGATCGGGTAGGACGGTCCGAACACCCCGGAGCCGGTGCCTCGCAGGGCGACGCCGCGCAGGGCCTGCTGCAGGTAGGCGATGGTCGAGGCGGAGGCGGGCAGCCTACCGGCGACCTTGGGCTTGATCTCCTGAACGACCTTGCCCTCGGGGGACACGATCGCCTTGGCGACCTCCGGCGTGTACAGGGTGCCGCCGTTGGCGATCGCCGCGTACAGCCGGGCCACCTGCAGCGGGGTCACCAGCGTGTCGCCCTGACCGATGGCGACGTTGACCGCGTCACCACCGCGGTACATCCAGCCGTCGACACAGTTCTCGGCCGCGATGGCCTTCAGGTACGCCGCCTGCGCCTGGTCCTTGACCTCCGGGTAGCCGGTCTTCGCCCGGGAGCAGTAGATCGCCTTGTTCTGCTCCCAGTTGGCCTTGCGGTCCGCCCTCGAGACGACGAGTCCGGGCAGCTCTCCCGGCAGGTCGATGCCGGTCTTGCTGCCGTAGCCGGACGCCCTGGCGTCCATGACGAAGGACTCCTTGGGCTTGGCCCTGGCCTCGTCCTTCAGCCAGGTCTCGTAGCCGAGCCGGTAGAAGACCGTGTTGCAGGAGACCTCGATCGCCCTGGCGATCGCGATCGGCCCGTAGGCCTCGCTCTCGTAGTTGCGCTTGGAGGTGTTCGCGAAGGCGTAGCTCGTCGTACAGGGGTAGAGGGCGTTGAGCGAGAAGCCCTCCTGGACGGCGGCCATCGTCGAGACCACCTTGAACGTCGACGCAGGGGCGAACTGGCCGGCGATCGCCCGGGAGACGAGCGGGTAGCCCGAGGTGGGGCTGGTCAGCGCCGCGTACTCCTTGTAGCTGATCCCGCCCACCCACACGTTGGGGTCGTAGTTCGGGTAGCTGGCCATGGCCACGATCCGACCGGTGGTGACGTCCATGACGACGACGGCGCCGGAGTCCGCGGCGAACTTCTTGTGCTCGAACGTGTTGCCCTGGCGGGCCGCCATGATCCGGTCCTTCAGCGCCTGCTCGGCCACGGCCTGCACCTTGGCGTCGATGCTGGTGACCAGGTAGTTGCCGGGGACCGCGGGGGTCTCCCCCAGCGTGCCGGTCACGTTCCCGCCGAAGTCCACCGCGAGCTGCTTGACGCCGGGGGTCCCGCGCAGCTGCTCGTCGTACTCCGCCTCCAGGCCGTCGCGGCCGATCTGCTCGCTGCCGTAGAGCGGCGACGAGGAGCCCTTGGAGTCGGCCACCTCCTGGGGGTCCACCGGACCGAGGTAGCCGAGCAGGTTCGCCGCCGTGGCGCCATCCGGCTCGGGGTAGTCGCGCAGCGCCTCGAGGTCGGTGGACACCCCGGGGTAGTCCTCCCGCCGCTCCATGATCGACAAGGCGACCTCGGCGGTGACGTCCTTGGCTACCGGGATGGGCTGGAACGGGGACCCGTTCCAGCAGATCGGCGGCTTCTTCGCGCCGGGCGTCCCGCACAGTTGGATCCGCTCGTGCAGGTCGGAGTAGGTCGTGCGCAGGACCTTGGCGAGCTTGGTCAGCACCGCCACCCCGCCGTCCTTCTGCTTGTCCATGGTCGAGCGGTCGACCGTGACGACGAGCGTCGTGCGGTTGTCCACCAGCTGGCGGCCCTGGTCGTCGAGGATGAGCCCGCGCACCGGTGGGGTGACCACCTCGCGCACGACGTTGTTCTGGGCGGCGGCGCGGTACTGCTGACCCGCGGCGACCTGCAGGAACCACAGCCGGCCGAGCAGGGTGACCAGGAGTGAGAAGACGAGCACCTGCAGCACGACGAGGCGCAGACGCGAGCGGTCGCTCACTACCGGTTGCTCCCCTGGGATCGGTGGCAGTCTGGGTGGAAGGAGCCGTGGTCGGCCCGAAGGTACGACGTCCGGGTCCTCGGCGCCGTTCCCCTCGCGATGCGTCGACCAGGCGCTGTGACCGGGTTCACCTCGGCAGCCGGGCCCAGGACGGCTCGGGTTCGACGCGCCGGGCCAACGACATCACGAACGGGACGACGAACGGCGTCAGGAGGACATCGTACAGAACAGCCGTCGGCAGGCTGTCGGTCAGCGCGGACCAGGTCACCCGTGGGTCGCCCAGCAGCAGCCCCAGCAGGGCGTAGCCGAGGATGGCCGCCGCAGCCAGCCCCGCCACGACGAGGAGCGGGCGGAACGTGGACCGACCCACGGTGTCCCGGGACCGACCGGCCGCGAAGCCGACCAGGCACATGACCAGGGCCCACCGCCCGACCGTGCCGTCCGCCGGCGGCACCAGGTCGAGCAGCAGACCGGCGAAGAAGCCGGTGACGGCTCCGCTCACCGGGCCCTGCACGAGGGCCAGGCCGACCAGCACGAGCAGCAACAGGTCGGGGGTCGCGCCAGGGAGCGGGATCCGGGACAGCACAGCGGTCTGCAGCACCACCGCGGTCGACAGCAGGACCACCGCCAGCGCCGCGCGGGGGACGGTCATCGGCTCGGCGAGGCGCTGGCCGACGGTCCCGCGGAGGCGGTGGCTCCGGCGCTCCCCGATGGGCTCGCCGTGGCCGACGGCGAGGCGCTCGCTGAGGGGCCGGCCGAGGGCCGCGGCGGCAGCACCGAGTCGCGCGGGTTGGTGCGCGGCCCCTGCACGACCACCCCGACCAGGTCCAGCGACCGGACGTCGACGTAGGGCTGCAGGTCGGCCACCCGGACCAGGGTGCCCTGGGTGGGCTGCACCTTGGTCACCACCCCGATCGGCACCCCGGACACGAAGTCGGAGCCGCGGGTGACCACCCGGTCGCCGGAAGTCAGCGCCACCCGCGGGTCGAGCACCTGCAGCTGCATGGGCTGGTTGCCGCCCTGGCCGTTGGCCAGGCTCAAGGTGAGCCCGCCCTCGAGCCGGGACCCGACCGTCGACTCCCCGTCCACGAGGAGCAGCACGGTCGCCGTGCTGTTGGTGACCGACTTGACCCGGCCCACCAGCCCGTCGCCGTTGATAACCGTCATGCCAACCTTGAGACCATCCCGGCTGCCGGCGTCCAGCAGCGCCGTCCAGGCGAAGCCCTGGGCCGGGCCGACCGCGATCACCTGGGCGGGCACGATGCGGTACTGGCCGAGCCCGGCCACCTTGAGCAGCGCGTCCAGCTCGGCGGCCCGCGACTCGGCGTACTGGCTGGTCCGCAGGCGCAGGGTCAGGTCGGTGTTCTCCTTCTCCAGCTGGACCAGCCGGGCATGCTCGTCATGGCCAAGACCGCCGAAGAAGTTGCGGACCGGCTCGTACACAGCGGCCACGGCCCGCTGGACCGGGCCGAACACCGTGCCGGTGGCCGACCGGATCGCCCCGACCGGGCCGGAGTCGCCGCCGCGCACGTCCAGGGTGATCAGGGTGAACGACACGAGCAGCAGGACCGCGAGCACGATCCGGGTGCGCCGGGTGTCCCTCATGCTCCGTCCCTACGAGCAGCCGCGTACCACGGCCAACCGGCGGGCACGGTGACGTCGGACCCGATCAGTGGCGAGGCTCGGAAATCAGCACCTGCTGCAGTGCCTCGAACTCCTCCACGCACTTGCCGGAACCGAGCGCGACGCAGTCCAGCGGCCGCTCGGCGATGTGGATCGGCATTCCGGTCTCGTGCCGAAGCCGCTCGTCGAGACCCTTGAGCAGCGCGCCACCGCCGGTGAGCACGATGCCGCGGTCCATGATGTCGCCGGACAGCTCAGGCGGGCACTTGTCGAGCGTGGTCTTGACGGCGTCGACGACGGCGTTGACCGGCTCCTCCAGCGCCTTCCGGATCTCCTCGCTGGACACCACGATGGTCTTCGGCAAACCGGTGACCAGGTCGCGGCCGCGGATCTCGGCGTGCGGCTCGTCTGGCATCGGGAACGCCGAGCCGATCGCCATCTTGATCTCCTCGGCGGTGCGCTCACCGAGGAGCAGCGAGTACTCTTTCTTGACGTACTGGATGATCGCGTTGTCCAGCTCGTCGCCGCCGACCCGGATGCTCTGCGCCGTGACGATGCCGCCGAGGGAGATCACGGCGACCTCGGTGGTGCCGCCGCCGATGTCGACGACCATGTTGCCGGTCGGCTCGTGCACCGGCAGGCCCGACCCGATGGCCGCGGCCATCGGCTCCTCGATGATGTAGACCTTGCGGGCGCCCGCGGCGTAGCCGGCGTCCTTGACCGCGCGCTGCTCGACGCCGGTGATCCCGGACGGGACGCAGACGACGATACGCGGCTTGGCCAGGTGCCGGCGCTTGTGCACCTTCTGGATGAAGTAGCGCAGCATCCGCTCGGTGGTGTCGAAGTCGGCGATCACGCCGTCCTTGAGCGGCCGGATCGCGACGATGTTGCCCGGCGTGCGGCCGATCATCTTCTTCGCCTCGGCACCGACCGCGAGGATTCCGCCCGTGTTCTGGTTGATCGCCACGACGGATGGCTCATTGAGCACGATGCCCCGGCCGCGCACGTACACCAGGGTGTTGGCGGTTCCGAGGTCGACGGCCATGTCACGACCGATGAACGACATGTTGTTGGCCATGGGGAAGAACGGACCTTCCAGAAGAGAGCGACTACCGAGCACCCGCCGAGTTCCGACGCGGGCCGGGGACCTATGCTAACCGCCCCACGGCCTCCCAAACGACTCTCCCCTTCCCGCATGAAGGGTCGGGGTGGTCAGAGGGTGGGGAAGAAGAGCGCGATCTCGCGGGCCGCTGACTCCGGGGAGTCCGAGCCGTGGACGACGTTGTTCTGGACCTCGGTCGCGAAGTCACCGCGGATGCTGCCGGTGTTCGCCTTCACCGGGTCGGTTGCCCCGGCCAGCTGGCGGAACGCCTCGATCGCCCGCGGGCCCTCGACCACCATGGCCACGAGCGGCCCGGAGGTGATGAAGCTCACCAGGTCGCCGAAGAACGGCTTCTCCCGGTGCTCGGCGTAGTGGGTCTGCGCGGCCTCGGCCGTGAGGGTCCGCAGGTCCAGCGCCGCCAGGCGCAGGCCCTTGGCCTCGATCCGGTGGATGACCTCGCCGACGAGTCCGCGGTCGACGCCGTCGGGCTTGACGAGGACGAGGCTGCGCTCGGTCACGGGATTCTCCTGCTCGGTACTGCGGTGGAGGGTGGTCCTCGGGAGAGGCCGACGCGCAGCCTACCCGCCGGCCGCCGCGCGAACGGCCTCCGCCTTGTGCCCGAAGTACAGGGCGAGCCCCCACAACAGCGCGAACAGCCCGCCCATGAAGAACATCACCGGCAGCACGAACCCGGCGGCGATCACCACCACCTGCAGCAGGCTGCCGAGCAGGTACCCCGCGCGGTGGCGCAACAGCCCCGCGATGACGACGCCGGCCACGGCAGCCCCGCCGAACCACCAGCCGACCACCGCCGGGTCGGCGTCGGTCAGCGCCAGCGCCGCAGGGATGGCCAGGCCGACGACGATCGCCTCGAAGATCAGCACACTCGCACCGAGGACACGCACGGAACCAGCCTCTCAGCCGCGCAGCAGCCGCCGCACCTCGCCGGCCAGCACGACCGACCCGGCGACCAGCACCCCGGAGCCGCCCAGGGCTGCGCTGTCCTCGGCCAGCGCGACCGCCTCGGCGACCGCGTCGGCCACGCCGGGCACGACCACCACCCGGTTCTCGCCGAAGACGGCGACGGCCAGGGCACCGAGCACGTCCGGGTTCATGGCCCGGGGGGACGGCGGCCGCGTGACCACCACCTCGCTGAGCACCGGCTCCAGCGCGTCCAAGATGCCCCGCGCGTCCTTGTCGGACAGCACGCCCACCACGCCGACCAGCCGGTCGAAGGTGAACGAGTCGGTCACCGCGTCGGCCAGCGCCGCGGCGCCGGCCGGGTTGTGGGCCGCGTCGATCAGCACCGTGGGTGACCGGCGGACCACCTCGAGCCGCCCGGGCGAGCGGACCCCGGCGAACGCCGTCCGCACCAGATCGGGGTCCAGCGACTCGCCGCCGCCGCCGAGCAGGCCCTCCGCCGCGGCCAGAGCCACGGCCGCGTTGTGCGCCTGGTGCGCGCCCAGCAGCGATGTGAAGACCTCGTCGTAGACCCCGCCCAGGCCACGCAGGGTCAGCAGCTGGCCGCCCACGGCCACGCTGCGGGTGGCGACGCCGAACTCCAGGCCCTCCCGCGCGACCGTGGCTCCGACCTCCGCGCACCGGCGCACCAGCACCTCCGCCGCCTCCAGCGGCTGCTGCGCCACGATGGCGAGCGAACCGGGCTTGATGATCCCGGCCTTCTCCCCCGCGATGGCGGCGAGGGTGTCCCCCAGGTAGGCCTGGTGGTCCAGCCCGATCGGCGTGACCACGGCGACCTGCGCGTCGACCAGGTTGGTGGCGTCCCAGGTCCCGCCTAGGCCGACCTCGACAACGGCGACGTCCACCGGGGCCTCCGCGAAGGTCGCGTACGCCATCGCGGTCAGCACCTCGAAGAACGACAGGGGATGCTCGTGCCGCGCGTCCACGATCTCCAGGTACGGCGCCAGATCCTCGTAGGCGGCCGCGAGCGCCTCGTCGTCGAGCGCCTCGCCGTCCACGACGATCCGCTCGGCCACCCGTTCCAGGTGCGGGCTGGTGTACAGGCCGGTGCGCAGCCCGGCGGCCCGGACCAGCGCCTCGATCATCCGAGAGGTCGACGTCTTGCCGTTCGTGCCAGCCACCAAGATCACCGGGTAGGCCGTGTGCGGGTCGCCCAGCACACCCAGCAGGTCCTGGATCCGGTCCAGCGACGGGTCCAGCTGGGACTCCGGCCAGCGGCGCAGCAGCTCGGCCTCGACCTCAGCGGGAGTCACGGGCGGCGAGTGTACGCGCGCGGCTCTCCTAGGATGTCGGTTCATGGAGCAGCCCCGACCGCAGTCCCTTCCGCAGCCCCCGGAGAAGCCGTCCATCGACGGCATCGAGGAGAAGTGGGCCGCGGTATGGCAGGAGCAGGGCACCTACCGATTCGATCGCAGCAAGGAGCGATCGGAGGTCTACGCGATCGACACCCCGCCGCCCACCGCGAGCGGCTCGCTGCACGTCGGCCATGCGTTCTCCTACACCCACACCGACACGGTGGCGCGCTACCAGCGGATGCGGGGCAAAGAGGTCTTCTACCCGATGGGGTGGGACGACAACGGGCTGCCCACTGAGCGCCGGGTGCAGAACTACTTCGGCGTGCGCTGCGACCCGTCGGTCCCGTTCGACCCGGACTTCGCGCCGCCCGCCGAGCCGGGCAAGCAGCAGATCCCGATCTCCCGGCGCAACTTCGTCGACCTGTGCCTGAAGCAGACGATCGAGGACGAGCAGGTCTTCGAGCGGGTCTGGCGCCGGCTCGGGCTGTCGGTGGACTGGTCGATGACCTACCAGACCATCGACGCGAACTCGCAGGCCGCCTCGCAGCGGGCGTTCCTGCGCAACCTGGCCCGTGGCGAGGCCTACCAGTCCGAGGCCCCCACCCTTTGGGACGTCACCTTCCGCACCGCCGTCGCCCAGGCCGAGCTCGAGGACCGGGAGCGCCCCGGCGCCTACCACCTGCTCACCTTTCACCTGCCGGACGGCGGTGTCGTGGAGATCGACACCACCCGTCCCGAGCTGCTGCCCGCCTGCGTCGCGCTGGTGGCCCACCCGGACGACGAGCGCTACCAGTCGTTGTTCGGCAGCACCGTGCGCACCCCCCTGTTCGGCGTCGACGTGCCCGTCGTCGCGCACCATCTCGCGGAGCCCGATAAGGGCAGCGGCATCGCCATGATCTGCACCTTCGGTGACATCACCGACGTCACCTGGTGGCGGGAGCTGCAGCTGCCGACCCGGGCGGTCATCGGCTGGGACGGCCGGCTGCTCGCCGACCCGCCGTCCGGCCTGGACTCCGAGGGGGCCCGCACGGCCTACGCCCGGCTGGCCGGGTCGACCGTGCACACCGCCCGCGAGACCGTGGTCACGATGCTGCACGAGTCCGGCGAGCTGGTCGGCGAGCCGCGGCCGATCACGCACGCGGTCAAGTTCTTCGAGAAGGGCGACCGCCCGCTGGAGATCGTGTCCACCCGCCAGTGGTACCTGCGCAACGGCGGCCGGGACGCCTTCCTGCGCGACGAGCTGCTCGAG
The DNA here is from genome assembly GCA_036510875.1 of Actinomycetes bacterium. Lineage (NCBI taxonomy): Bacteria > Bacillati > Actinomycetota > Actinomycetes > Actinomycetes bacterium. The sequence goes on along the minus strand of DATCDE010000371.1, from coordinate 6,769 downwards.
CGTGGTGCCGAGCTGCGCTGGCACCCGGGGTACATGCAGCACCGGTTCGAGAACTGGGTCGAGGGGCTCAACGGCGACTGGCTGGTCAGCCGGCAGCGGTTCTTCGGCGTCCCGTTCCCGGTCTGGTACCCGCTGGACGCCGACGGCGAGCCGCTGTACGACCGCGCGATCCTGCCGGACGAGTCCGCGCTGCCAGTCGACCCCAGCAGCCACGTCCCGCCCGGCTACACCGAGGAGCAGCGCGGCGTCCCCGGCGGCTTCATCGGCGACCCGGACATCATGGACACCTGGGCGACGTCGTCCCTGACCCCGCAGATCGCCGGCGGGTGGGAGCGCGACCCCGACCTGTTCGCCCGGGTCTTCCCCATGGACCTGCGCCCGCAGGCGCACGACATCATCCGGACCTGGCTGTTCTCCTCGGTGGTGCGCTCGCACCTGGAGCTGGACTGCCTGCCCTGGACCAACGCCACCATCTCCGGGTTCATCCTCGACCCGGACCGCAAGAAGATGGCCAAGTCAAAGGGCAACGTGGTCACGCCCATCGACCTGCTCGACGAGCACGGCTCGGACGCCGTCCGGTACTGGGCGGCCAGCGGCCGGCCCGGCACCGACACGGCCTTCGACGTCGGCCAGATGAAGATCGGCCGACGGCTGGCCATCAAGATCCTCAACGCCAGCAAGTTCGTGCTCGGCGTCGGTGCCAGGGCCGAGCTCGCCTTCGACGCCGCCGCGATCACTGAGCCGCTCGACCGGGCCCTGCTGGCCGAGCTGGCCGGCGTGGTCGAGCGGGCCACGGCCGCCTTCGACGGCTACGACTACACCCGGGCTCTGGACGCCGCCGAGACGTTCTTCTGGACGTTCACCGACGACTACCTCGAGCTGGTCAAGGACCGCGCCTACGCCAGCCGCGGCGAGCCGGGCGCCCGCTCCGCGCAGGCCACCTTGGCCACGGCGCTCTCGGTGCAGCTGCGGCTGTTCGCACCGTTCCTCCCCTTCGTCGCCGAGGAGGTCTGGTCGTGGTGGCAGACCGGGTCGGTGCACCGCTCCGCTTGGCCGGACGCGACCGACCTGCAGCTGCTCGCGGGCGCGGCCGACTCTGCGCTGCTCTCCGACGTCGGCGCCGTGCTCTCCAACGTCCGCAAGGCGAAGTCGGAGGCGAAGACGTCCATGCGGGCCGAGGTGGAGCGCGCCGTGGTGCGCGGGCCCGCCGAGGCGCTGGACCGGATCGGCCTGGCTGCCGACGACCTGCGCGGGGCCGGCCGGATCGATGCCCTCGCGTTCGAACCAGGGGCTGAGGGGGTCAGCGTCGAGGTCGTGCTGGCGCCGCCGGCCGCGTCCTAGCTGGTCAAGACGCCGGCTCGGCCACCTCGCGGTGCCGCAGCCGCCACCAGCCCGGCGCCGAACACCATCGGCACCAGCTGGACGCAGACCCACCACACGATCAGGCCGGCGACCAGCTCGGAGGCGTTGGCTGGGCTTCGGTGCGCGATGAACGTGATCACGGTCGCTTCCATCACCTCCGGCGGGACCCCGACGAATCGCGGCGAGAGCACCAGCAGGCTCGCCTCGAGGGCGAGCTCCAAACGAAGCAGCCGCCACGTCGGCCCTCAGGGGAATGCATGGTCCCCCGCGGCGTGGTCACCTGCTGTTCAGGCGGACTTCTCCCGGCGCTCACGCTTGGGTGCCTCGCGGGGAACCAGCGTCGGGTTGACGTGCTCGAGCACGACCTCGCGGTTGACCACCACCCGGGCGACGTCCTCGCGGGAGGGCACCTCGTACATCACGGAGAGGAGTACCTCCTCCATGATCGCCCGCAGTCCGCGGGCCCCGGTGCCGCGCAGGATGGCCAGGTCGGCGATCGCCTCGAGGGCGTCCTCGGTGAACTCCAGCTCGACGCCGTCCAGCTCGAACAGCCGGTTGTACTGCCGGACGAGTGCGTTCTTCGGCTCGGTGAGGATCCGGATCAGCGCCTCGTGGTCGAGGTTCTCCACGCTGGTGATGACCGGCAGCCGGCCGACGAACTCGGGGATCATGCCGAACTTCAGCAGGTCCTCGGGCATCACGTCGCCGAAGGAGTTGGCCGGCTTGTCGTCGGCGCCGCGCAGCTGGGCACCGAAGCCGATCCCCTTCTTGCCCACCCGGCTCGCGATGATCTTGTCGAGACCGGCGAACGCCCCGCCCACGATGAACAGCACGTTGGTGGTGTCGATCTGGATGAACTCCTGGTGCGGGTGCTTGCGCCCGCCCTGCGGCGGCACGGACGCGGTGGTGCCCTCGAGGATCTTCAGCAGCGCCTGCTGGACCCCTTCGCCGGAGACGTCCCGGGTGATCGACGGGTTCTCGCTCTTGCGGGCGATCTTGTCGACCTCGTCGATGTAGATGATCCCGGTCTCGGCCTTCTTGACGTCGTAGTCGGCCGCCTGGATCAGCTTGAGCAGGATGTTCTCGACGTCCTCACCAACGTAGCCCGCCTCGGTGAGCGCGGTGGCGTCGGCGATGGCGAACGGCACGTTGAGCATCCGGGCGAGGGTCTGCGCCAGCAGCGTCTTGCCACAGCCGGTGGGCCCCAGCAGCAAGATGTTGGACTTGGTGAGCTCGACCTGCTCCTCACGGCTGCGGGACTCCGAGCCAGCCTGCACCCGCTTGTAGTGGTTGTAGACGGCGACCGAGAGGGCCTTCTTCGCGGAGTCCTGGCCGATAACGTACTGGTCGAGGAACTCGTAGATCTCGCGCGGCTTCGGCAGGTCGTCCCACTGCAGGTCGGAGGACTCGGAGAGCTCCTCCTCGATGATCTCGTTGCACAGGTCGATGCACTCGTCGCAGATGTACACGCCGGGTCCGGCAATGAGCTTCTTGACCTGCTTTTGGCTCTTCCCGCAGAAAGAGCACTTGAGCAAGTCACCACCGTCGCCGATGCGTGCCACGGGTTGTGTCCCCTTCGCCGAGTGGAGCGAGTCGAAACGACGGTACCCCGGGGCCCCGGCGTGGCGCCCCCCATTGACCGGGCGCGTCGTGGCTGTCCGCTGTCAGCGGACAGCCCGCCGCCGGCGTCCCACCGGCCGCTCCAGCCCCCCGAAACGCACCCAGATCACGTTTACCGGTCGCAGAGCGCCCCGGAAGGGCCGATCCGTACCGCCGACGGTGATCTTGGCTGGGGTGGTGCTGGACGGCGGCTTCAGGACGAGAGCGCCGACGCCTTCCGCGAGTTGATCACCTGGTCGATGATCCCGTAGGCGACGGAGTCCTCGGCCGTGAGAATCTTGTCGCGCTCGATGTCCTGGCGGACCAGGTCCACGTCGCGGCCGGTGTGCTGGGCGATGATCCCCTCCATCTCGGAGCGCATCCGCAGGATCTCGTTAGCCTGGATCTCGATGTCCGAGCCCTGGCCGCCACCCTCGGTGGACGGCTGGTGGATCAGCACCCGCGAGTGCGGCAGCGCGAACCGCTTGCCCGGCGTCCCAGCGGCCAGCAGGACGGCGGCCGCGGACGCGGCCTGGCCGAGGCAGACCGTGGAGATGTCCGGCTTGACGAACTGCATCGTGTCGTAGATCGCCGTCATGGCCGTGTACGAGCCGCCGGGGCTGTTGATGTAGATGGAGATGTCCCGGTCCGGGTCCATCGACTCCAGGCACAGCAGCTGAGCCATGATGTCGTCGGCGACCTCGTCGTAGATCGGGATCCCCAGGAAGATGATCCGCTCGTCGAACAGCTTGGTGTACGGGTCCCACTGGCGCTCGCCGTTGGCGGTGCGCTCGATGAACTTGGGGATGATCCGGCTCTGCGGGTTCGGCAGCGGGGTGCTGGCGTGCGGGGCGTTCATGAAGTCCTCCGGGACGTCGTTGCGGTACGGCCGGCGTGTGCCGAAGGTGGTCACGCGGTGCCGCCGGAGCCGGACACCTGGCCGGCGGAGCGGACGACCTTGTCGACGAAGCCGTAGTCGAGGGCCTCGTCGGCGGTGAACCAGCGGTCGCGGTCGGAGTCCTTCTGGATCTGGTCGACCGGCTGACCGGTGTGCTGAGCGATGAGCTCGGCCATCTTGTTCTTGGTGTAGAGCATCTGCTCGGCCTGGATGCGGATGTCCGACGCCGTCCCGCCGATGCCACCCGAGGGCTGGTGCATCATGATCCGCGCGTGCGGCAGGGCGTAGCGCTTGCCAGCCGCGCCTGCGCAGAGCAGGAACTGGCCCATCGATGCCGCCAGGCCCATGGCCACGGTCGCGACGTCGTTCTTGACGAACTGCATCGTGTCGTAGATCGCCATTCCGGCCGACACCGACCCGCCCGGCGAGTTGATGTATAGGTAGATGTCCTTCTCCGGGTCCTCCGCCGCGAGCAGGAGCATCTGGGCGCAGATCGCATTGGCCATCTGGTCCTCGACGACCGAGCCTAGGAAGATGATCCGCTCGCGGAGCAACCGCTGGTAGACCGAGTCGTCGAGACCGGCGGCGCCGCCCGGTTGCGGCGACCGCAAGGTCGACACGGTCAGGCCCGGACCCTCGAACGGGGACATCGGTTGCGTCACGGAGCTCCACCTTCCTCACACGGTGCCCTGCGGTGACCCGCGGGTGTATCGGACCCTAACGCGAGGCGCCCCCCCTGCCATCCGCAGGAGGGGCGCTGTTCGCTGACGGGGTAACGAGCGGCTCGGTCAGCCCTCGTCATCTCCCTCGCTCTCGACCTCGTCGGCGTCGTCGGCGTCGTCCGCCTCGTCAATGGCCTCGGCCGGCTCGGCGCCGACGCCGACGCCGACGCCGAGGGCGGCCAGGTCGACCTCGTTGCCGGACTCGTCCGTCACGGTCGCCCGCTCGAGGATGACGGCGAGCGCCTTGGCCCGCACGACCTCGCCGACGACCGCGGGCACCTGTCCTGCGTTGACGATCTCCTGGGCGAACTGGTCCGGAGTCATGCCGTACTGCTGGGCGTTCGCGACGATGTACTCGCTCAGCTCGCCCTCGCCGACGGACAGCTCCTCTTTGACCGCCACGTCGTCCAGGACGAACTGCGCGGCCAGCCCCTCACGGACCTGCTTGTCGTACTCGGCGTGGTGCTCATCGTCCCCGTGGCCGTCCTGGAAGTGGCTCTCGATCTGGGCCTGGACCAGGGCCTCGGGCAGCGGCACCTCGACGAGGGACAGCAGCTTCTGCAGCGCCCGGTCGCGGGCCTGGATGCCCTGCTGGACCTTCTTGTAGTCGGCCAGCCGCCGCCGTAGGTCGTCCTTGAGCTCGTCCAGGGTGTCGAACTCGCTGGCCAGCTGGGCGAAGTCGTCGTCCAGGTCCGGCATGTTGCGCACCTTGACCGCGGTGACGGTCACCTCGACGTCGACGTCCGCGTCAGCGTGGTCGCCGGCACGCAGCCGGTCGTTGAAGGTGGCCGACTCCCCCGCCGACAGGCCGACGATGGCGGCGTCCAGGCCCTCGAGCAGCGTGCCACTGCCGACCTCGTAGGACATCCCGGACGCGGTGGCGTCCTCGACCGCGTGCCCGTCGTGGGTCGCGGACAGGTCGATGGTCACGAAGTCGAAGTCCTCGACCGGCCGCTCGACGAGGGTGAGCGACGCGAATCGGGCAGCCAGGCTGGTCAGCTGCTCGTCGACGTCGGCGTCGGTGACCTCAGCGTCGTCGACGGTGACCTCGAGCCCGTCGTAGTCCGGCAGCTCGATCTGCGGCCGGATGTCCACCTCGGCGGTGAAGGTGAGCTGCTCGCCGTCGGCGAAATCGGTGACGTCGACGTCGGGCTGTCCGAGGGCCTTGACCCCGTGCTCCTGCGCGGCCGCGTTGTACGCCTTGGGCAGGTGCTCGTTGACCGCTTCGTCGAGGACCGCCCCGCGGCCGACCCGCTGGTCGATGATCGCTGCCGGGACCTTGCCCTTGCGGAACCCGGGGATGTTGACCTGGCCGGCGATCCGCCGGTAGGCGGCGTCCAGGCTCGGCTTGAGCTCGTCGAAGGGGACCTCGACGGTCAGCTTGACCCGGGTCGGGGTCAGGGTCTCGACAGCGCTCTTCACGGTCGTACGTCTCCTCGGACTCGGTGCAGGACGGGCCGCCAACCGGGCTGACGGCGATGCGACGGGTTGGTCGGGGCGGGGAGACTCGAACTCCCGATCTCCTGCCCCCAAAGCAGGCGCGCTAGCCACTACGCTACGCCCCGCAGCGCACCCCTTACTCTAGAGGACGCTGGCGCAGCCCGATGACGGGTGTGCGCGCCTGCGCGGGTGTAGCTCAATGGCAGAGCCCCAGCCTTCCAAGCTGGCCATGCCGGTTCGATCCCGGTCACCCGCTCCACCGGATCTCGGCTCGCCTAGCCGGGATCCGTTGCCGCACAGAGCATTTGGCCGAGTGATCTGACATCGCAAATGTCGACAAAGACGCGGAAACAGCCCCAGCCCTCAGGCTGGTGATGTCAGTTCTCAAGGCAGTCGCGCTTGCCTTCCAACGGGATTCTCCAGGCGCTGCTCCGGACGTCGGAACCCGCGATTCCCCATGCTGCACAGGTTTGATCACTCACAGGTCCGCCTCCGCCGAGACCCACAATTGCCACGGCGGCCTCCAGTCGGGCTATCGGTCCGTCCTCGAACGGCAACGGCTGGCAGCTTGGGACGCAAGCACGCACCGATGAGAAAACGTGTCCCGTGAGTCCTTGTCGTGTCCCTAGGGACCACGAACTCGCTGGATTTCACACACGAGGCGGGCGACGCGCGCTGAGATGGTGGACACGCACGCCGCTATAGCGGAGATCTCCGTGTCGACGAGGCCGCCCAGAACGCGTCACCC
>DATCDE010000370.1 GCA_036510875.1 Actinomycetes bacterium | reverse complement strand
TAGCCCATCATGGTGAGCCGCTCGTCGTACGCCGCCAGCGCGGAGGCGGTGTCCCTGGTTCCCAGCAGCAAGGTGCAGTGGGTCCTTGAGTCGCTACCACTGCCGAAGTAGCCCGGATGGTCGATGTTCCTGAACTCCTGGTTCAGGGAGGTGTTGGCGATGCCGCACCCGGGCGGCGTCGCGCTGAGGACCTTCTTGGCCTCGAGTCCGTAATGGTTCGCAAGAACTAGGCCCAGCAGGCAGGCCCCGACCAGGACCCCAACGGCGATGCCGACGTGGTGCCGGGTGCCTTCGCGCGCCACGCCTACAGCCAGAGCCGCGACGCCGATCAACACCACGGCGGCGATCACGAGCCCATGGGCGATCTCGCCCAGGCCATCGAGATCAGAAAGGAGCGGGTCGCTGTAGGTGCCCTGGAAGCTATACACGAACAACACGGAGAAGCCGCCTATCAGGGCGAGCAGGATCAGCAGGATAACGGCGACGACCGGCCGGGCCTGACCTCCGGTGCGGGTCGAGGTGGGTCGGCTGCGGCGGCCCGGCCACCGGGCGTCGGTACGTTGGGGATTCGACGGGTTCATGGGGTCTTAGCCTCGATCCACCGATGAGTATGGCTCGGTGAGCGGGTCGTAACGACAGAATGCCCTTACGTAACGGGAGAATTGGACTTATCTAAGGACCCAGTTCGACCGGACGGAAGGGCATCCTGCAGATGCAACTTTCTCACAATCGGCCCGTGCGGTCAGCAGTGTTCGATGACCCGAATCTCGTGTCGTCCGCCGGGCTGGTCCCGATGCTCGCCCTGGCCCGCTCAGCAGGCCTTCGCAGGCTGGCCGATCAGCATCTGAGCGTGCCCACCGACAAGGGCGCGAACGCGGGTTCGAAGGTCGCTTCGCTGGTGGCGGGGATGGTCGCTGGCGCGGACAGCATCGACGACATGGCGGTGTTGCGCCACGGCGCGATGGGCAAGGTCTTCACCGGTGCGTATGCGCCCTCGACGCTGGGCTCGTTCCTGCGGGCGTTCGCGTTCGGCCACGTCCGCCAGCTCGACGCGGTAGCCGCCAGGTTCCTGGGCGGGCTCGCCGCTGCCACGCCCCTGGTGAGCGGTGTTGATGAGTGCGCGCTGGTTGACGTGGACGACACGATCATCGAGGTCCACGGCTACGCCAAGCAGGGCTCGGGGTACGGGTACTCCGGGGTCCGCGGCCTGAACGCGCTGATCGCGACCGTGACCACCAGGGACGCGGCGCCGGTGATCGTCGCCCAGCGCCTGCGGAAGGGGTCGTGTGGCTCACCTCGGGGCGCCAAACGTCTGGTCGCCGACGCTTTGGCCACGGTGAAGAAGCTGCGCACAGATCCCGCCGGCGCCAAGGTTCTGCTGCGAGCCGACTCTGCCTTCTACGGACGGGGCACCATCGGCGCTGCGGTCCGCGCCGGCGCGCAGGTCTCGGTCACGGTCCGGCTCAACACGTTGATCAGAACCACGATCGCTGCGATACCCGACGACGCGTGGACCACGATCCAGTACACCGACGCGATCTTCGACGAGACCACCAGCACCTGGATCTCCCGGGCCGAAGTCGCCGAAGTTCCGTTCACCGCGTTCGCCGCCGGCAAGAAAGCCGACCAGGTACCCGGGCGGCTCGTCGTGCGCCGGATCCCCGACCTCAACACCCACCCCGGCCAGCCGACCCTGTTCGACACCTGGCGCTTCCACGCGTTCTTCACCACCAGCACCCTGGACACCATCACCGCGGACAAGACCCACCGCGGCCACGCGCTGATGGAACAAGTCCACGCCGACCTGAAGAACTCAGCCCTGGCCCACCTGCCCTCGGGCAAGTTCACCGCCAACGCGGCCTGGCTCGTACTCGCCGTGATGGCGTTCAACCTCACCCGCGCCGCAGGCACCCTGACCGGCACCACCCTGGCCAAAGCCACCACCGCCACGATCCGCCGCAAGATCGTTCACGTGCCGGCCCGGGTCGCCTCCTCAGCTCGGAAGCTGTCACTTCACCTGCCCACCGGGTGGCCCTGGGAAGACGCCTGGACCAAGCTCTTCACCGGCCTGTGCGCACCACCACCAACAGCCGCAACGACCTGACCACCCCGCCCCCGCAGGGGCCCGAGGAAGAACCAGTGGAACACCACCGACAGTGAGGTCGCCGGACCAGCCGCGCCCCGCCACCAGCTCAACGGCTCAGGCGCTACGCGCCACCATCACCAAGCTCATCGGTGGATCGAGGCTTAGTGGGCTACGGTATGACGCTTGTTGTATCGGGTGCAACGGGATTCTTCGCACTCGCGCACCCCGCTGTCAAGCATGAGAGTGAGTCCCCAAGGCGGACGCGAGCGACAACGGGACAACTCAGGGCATTTGCGCCGCGGTGGGATTCG
>DATCDE010000369.1 GCA_036510875.1 Actinomycetes bacterium | reverse complement strand
ATGCCCAACGGGCGCAACGGGATCACCCCAGGCTTGACCGCGGCCGCCGCCGGTGCCCCGCCGTAAGGCGCGTACGGCGGTGGGGGTGGGGGCGGCACCGACCAGCCGGACGGCCCCTCGGGGGGCTCCTGGCCGGGGGTGGCCCAGCCGGGCTGGTCGCTCATCTGCGCTCCTGGGGGGCTCTCCGTGGTGATCGCGACCATGGTGTCACCTGGCCCTCGCCGCACCCCGGCAGCCGCGACCGTTTGCGCCCGATCGGGGAACGGATGCGGCAGTTGGCGCGTCGGATGCCACGATGGACGCCATGAAGGGACGCGTGCTAGTCGTCGACGATGACACCGCGCTGGCCGAGATGCTCGGGATCGTCCTGAGGGGCGAAGGTTTCGAGCCGGTCTTCTGCGCCGACGGGGCCCGTGCCTTCAGCGTGTTCCGGGAGACCCGGCCGGACCTGGTGCTGCTCGACCTGATGCTGCCCGGCCGTGACGGCATCGACGTCTGCAAGCAGATCCGCGCCGAGTCCGGCGTCCCGATCGTCATGCTCACGGCGAAGACCGACACGGTCGACGTCGTCGTCGGGCTGGAGTCCGGGGCCGACGACTACATCGTCAAGCCGTTCAAGGCGAAGGAGCTGGTGGCCCGGATCCGGGCCCGGCTGCGCCGGGACAACGAGATCGCCCCCGAGTCGCTGACCATCGGCGACGTGAGCATCGACGTGGCGGGCCACCGGGTGACCCGCGACGGCAGCGCCATCCCGCTGACCCCGCTGGAGTTCGACCTGCTAGTGGCGCTGGCCCGCAAGCCGTGGCAGGTGTTCACCCGCGAGCTGCTGCTCGAGCAGGTGTGGGGCTACCGGCACGCCGCCGACACCCGGCTGGTGAACGTCCACGTCCAGCGGCTGCGGTCCAAGATCGAGAAGGACCCGGAGAAGCCGGAGATCGTGGTCACCGTCCGCGGCGTCGGCTACAAGGCGGGGTCCCCCGAGGGCGGCTGAGGACCAGGTCATGACGTCCACCCCCTCCACCGCGCCGGTGTCGAGCCCGACCCCGGGCCACCGGCTGTGGTCGGCGATCTTCGGCGCCCGCGTGCTGGCCGAGCGGACCACCGACCGGGTGGTGGCGGCCTGGCGCCGGTCGCTGTACCTGCGGGTGGTGCTGACGACCACAGTGCTCTCGGTGCTCGTGGTGATCGTGCTGGGCTGGCTGCTGCTGTCCCGGATCAGCGCCGGCCTGCTCGACGCCAAGCAGCACGCGGCCCTGGACGAGGCTCGAGCCGGCCTGACCGAGGCGCAGGCCCGGCTGGACGCTGCCGACACCACCGACGCCGCGTCCACCGAGGCCCTGATCCAGGGGATCACCACGCAGCTGAGCAACCGGGCCGGGCAGCCTCCGCTGTACCAGGTGCTGCTGCTCGGCTCGGCGAACGTGCCGACCAAGCCGGAGTTCAGCAGCAACCTGGTCGACAAGGGCAGCGTGCCCCCGGCGTTGCGCGAAGCGGTCACTTCCACCCAGCGCCAGTCCTACACGTACACGACGATGCCGTCCGCGGACGGCACGACGCGGGTGCCGGGCTTCATCGTGGGCGCACCGCTGTCGGTCCCCGGGGCCGGGGCCTACGAGCTGTACTACGTGTTCCCGCTCACCCAGGAGCAGGCCACCCTGGCACTGTTCCAGCGCACGCTCATCGTCGCCGGCCTGCTGCTCGTCGGGCTGCTCGCCCTGATCGCCTGGGTGGTCACCCGGCAGGTGGTCACCCCGGTGCGGATGGCGGCGCGGACCGCCGAGCAGTTCTCGGCCGGCCGGCTCGAGCAGCGGATGGCCGTGCAGGGCGAGGACGACCTGGCCCGGCTGGCCACCTCGTTCAACCACATGGCGTCCTCGCTGCAGAAGCAGATCAGCCAGCTCGAGGATCTGTCCCGGGTCCAGCGCCGGTTCGTGTCCGACGTCTCGCACGAGCTGCGTACCCCGCTCACGACGGTGCGGATGGCCGCGGACGTGCTGCACGAGGCGCGCCAGGAGTTCGACCCGGCCACCGCCCGGTCGGCCGAGCTGCTGCAGAACCAGCTGGACCGCTTCGAGTCCCTGCTCACCGACCTGCTGGAGATCAGCCGGTACGACGCCGGCGCGGCGGTGCTCGAGCCCGAGCAGTCCGACCTGTGCGAGATCGTGCGCCGGGTGGTCGACGGCGCGGCGCCGCTGGCCGAGGCGAAGGGCAGCGACATCTCGGTCGTCACCGTCAGCCGGCGCTGCCTGGTCGAGTGCGACCCGCGCCGGGTGGAGCGGGTGGTGCGCAACCTGGTCGTCAACGCCATCGAGCACGGCGAGGGCCGGCCGATCGACGTCGCCGTCGCGCAGGACGTCGGCGGCGCGGCGGTCGGCGTCCGCGATCACGGGGTGGGGCTGCGCCCGGGGGAGTCCTCGCTGGTGTTCAACCGGTTCTGGCGGGCTGACCCGGCTCGGGCCCGGACGACGGGCGGCACCGGGCTCGGCCTGGCCATCGCGCTCGAGGACGCCCGGCTGCACGGCGGGTGGCTGCAGGCGTGGGGCCAGCCCGGGGACGGCACCCACTTCCGGCTGACCCTGCCGCGCCGGGTCAGCGACGTGCTGAGCAGCTCGCCGCTGCCGCTCGAGCCGCCGGATGCGGCCGTGGGCCGCCGGGTGCCGCTGACCGTGGGCCTGCCGGCCAGGGGCGCCGATGCCTAGCCGGCTGCCGCGCCCCCGAGGGCTGCGCGCGCTGGCTGGCCTCGCCGTCGCCGCGGCGTTGCTGTCCGCGTGCGCAGGCATCCCCGATTCCGGCCCGGTCCGGCAGGGCGCCGAGGTGGGCAGTGAGCGCAACGAGCCGTTCATCCAGCTGATCGCGCGCGAGCCGGTGTCCGGGCTCACCGAGCAGCAGGTCCTGGACGGCTTCCTGCAGGCCTCTGCGTCCTTCGACAACGACCACGGGGTGGCCAGGGACTACCTGGCCCCGGAGGTGCAGCACAGATGGCGGCCCGGCGTCGGCGTGGTGGTCTACGACGACTCCTCCGGCAACGGCGCCCTGCTCGTCCAGCAGGGCTCGGCGATCACGCTGAGGGCGACCGAGGTGGCCCGCATCTCCGAGCAGGGCGAGTACACCGCGTCCCCGGGCGGGACCGTCACGTCGGCCAAGTTCACCCTGCGCAAGGTGGGCGGCGAGTGGCGGATCGCGTCGCTGCCCGACGGGCTGTTCCTCACCCAGCTGGACGTCGCGCGGGCCTACCGCAGCTTCGACCTGTACTTCCCGGACCCGACCCGGACGGTCCTGGTGCCCAACCCGGTGCTGCTGCCCGTGGGGTCCGGGGTGTCGACCAGCCTGGTGCGCGCGCTGCTCGAGGGGCCCAGCGCCTGGCTGGCCCCGGCGGTCGCGACCGCCTTCCCGGTGGGGACGTCGCTGATAGGGGGTGCGCCCGTCCGGAACAACGTCGTCCAGGTGGACCTCAGCTCCGCGGCGTCCCGGGCCGGCTCGGAGGACATGAGGGCGATGTCCGCGCAGCTGGTCTGGACGCTTCGCCAGCTGTCCGACGTGGCCGCGGTCCAGATCAGCGTCGACGGCACCCCCCTCGCCGTGCCGGGCGCGTCCCCGGACCAGCCGCGCGACGCGTGGCCGTCCTTCGACCCGGACGTGCTGCGCGCCTCTGCCCTGGGCTACTTCGTGCGCCACGGCCGGGTGTACTCCTTCGGCAGCGGCTCCCCGAGCACCGTTCCGGGGCCGTTCGGGGACGGCCAGGTCGAGGTCCGGTCCCCGGCGGTGTCCCTCGAGGGTGACCTGCTGGCCGGGCTGGACAGCTCCGGTCGGCTGGTCCTGGGCCGGCTGGCCAACGACGAGAAGGCGAGCGTGGTGGTCGTCGGCACGTCGTTGACGGCGCCGTCCTGGGACATCTTCGGCGACGCGTGGGTGGTGGACCGGACCAAGGCCGGCCCGACGATCTGGACCGTCCGGGTCGGCGAGAAGCCGCGGAAGGTGGACACCGTGGGGCTGCCACCGGGCCAGGTGCTCGCGCTGTCGGTGGCCAGGGACGGCGCGCGCGCCGCGGTCGTGATCAAGGGCGCCGACGCCGGCCGGCTGTACGTGGGCCGGGTGGAGCGCGCGGCGGACCGGATCACCCTGGCCGGGCTGCGCCCGGTGGAGTCCTCCTACAGCGACGTGCTCGACGTGTCCTGGAACACGGCCGACCGGCTGGTGGTCCTCGGCGTGGGCCCGGCCGGGATCACCCAGCCGTCCATCGTCGACCTGGCCGGGGTGGTCCTGCGTGACCTCGGTTCGGTGGGCAAGAACATCACCTCGGTGGCCGGGGCCCCGGGCCGGCCGGTGCTCGCGGCCACGGCGACCGGCACGGTGTTCCAGTACTCGAACCTCAACTGGACCGAGCTGGGCGCCGGCGTCGACCCGGCCTACCCGGGCTGAGCCGCCCCGTCCACAGCCCCGGCCGCGGCCCCGCTGTGGACGACCGCGGTCCGGCACCGTGGCCGGATGCGACGGCTGCTCGACCTCGGCGAGGCACTGATCGACCTGGTGCTGCCCCGCACCTGCGCCGGCTGCCAGACCCCGGGTGCGCAGCTGTGCCCCGCGTGCCTTCGCTGGCTGCGGGCCGGGCCCTTCCGCAAGCCCGGGGGCACCTGGGCGGCGGCCCGTTACGAGGTCCCGGTGCGGGCGGCCGTGCTCGCCCACAAGGAGCACGGTCGGCGGGGCCTGGTCGCCCCGCTGGGCGACGCGCTGGCCGCGGCGGTGCTGGCCGCGGTCCGGGGGCTGGCCCGGGTGACCGCCGACCAGGCCGGGCGGGACGCCGCCGGCCGGGCCGCCAACCTGTCCGGGGCCATGGTGGTCTGCCCCGGGGCGGGCGTCCTGGGCAGCCACGCGGTGCTGATCGTCGACGATGTCGTGACCACCGGCTCGACGCTCGCCGAGGCGGTGCGAGTGGTGCGATCCGCCGGCAGCCGGGTGGTCGGCATCGCTGTGGTTGCGGTCACGCCCCGGCGGCACTGCCGCTGCCCGAGTCCGCCGTTCAGGGCATGGGTCGAAGTCCCCTCGACGATCATGGTCCGGCTCGGATAGCGTCCAGTTGTGGCACTCGCCCGGGTCCGTGGTTGCAAGCCGATGCCAGCCGCAGGCGAAACGGCCCACGTAAGGCGACTTCTCGTCGTCCGATCACGGTGCGGTTTAGGGATAAGTCCTGCCCCGCCGGGGGGCCAGATGTCCCCCGATCCGGGAGAAGGGGGGTAGTGGCAATAGCGCTGCGAGACCTTCAGCAGGCGGATGTGGGGACGAAGACCAGGTCGGCCGGGCGGGTGCTGCTTTCCGGACCGGTCAAGGACGGAGGAGCGCGGTGGACATCGTCGTCAAGGGGCGTCATCTCGAGGTGTCGGATCGCTTCCGCGACCACGTGAGCGACAAGCTCAGCAAGGTCGAGAAGCTCGATTCCAAGGTGCAGAGAGTCGACGTCGAGGTCTCCAAGGAGTCCAACCCGCGGTTGGCCGACCGGGCCTTCCGAGTCGAGCTGACCATCCGCAGCAAGGGGCCGGCCGTCCGGGCCGAGGCCGCGGCCGACGACAAGTACGCGGCCCTCGACCTCGCGATCGGCAAGCTGGAGGGTCGGCTGCGCCGCGCCGCCGACCGGCGGACCGACTGGAAGAAGAAGCCGTCCGGCAACGGCGCCGCGGCCGTCGAGGCGGCCCCTGCGGTGGAGGCTCCGAGCGAGGAGCCCGCGGGGGATCTCGGCGAGGGCCCCATGGTGGTCCGGGAGAAGGTCCACAAGGCCCACCCGATGACCCTGGACCAGGCCCTGTACGAGATGGAGTTGGTCGGCCACGACTTCTTCCTGTTCAGCGACGCCGCGACCGGCCGCCCGTCCGTGGTGTACCGCCGCCGCGGCTACGACTACGGCGTGATCCACCTCGACCTCGAGGCGGTCAGCTGATCGTCGGCTGATCCGGCCGGTCCGCCGCCACCGCTGCCCGGTCCCCGGCGCGTGCCATGATGGGCGCCCGGGAACCGAGCGGAGGTGGCGGCGCGTATGGATCGCAGTGAGCCGATCCGCGTCCTCGTCGTCGACGACCACGCGCTGTTCCGCCGCGGCCTGGAGATGGTGCTCGCGCAGGAGCTGGACATCGAGGTGGTGGGCGAGGCCGGTGACGGAGCCGAGGCCGTCGAACGGGC
Organism: Actinomycetes bacterium; assembly: GCA_036510875.1. Classification (NCBI taxonomy): domain Bacteria; kingdom Bacillati; phylum Actinomycetota; class Actinomycetes; species Actinomycetes bacterium. The sequence goes on along the minus strand of DATCDE010000369.1, from coordinate 1,906 downwards.
CGAGGAGCTGCTGCCGGACGTCGTCCTCATGGACATCCGGATGCCCCGCCGGTCCGGCATCGAGGCCTGCACCGCCATCAAGGACGTCGTCCCCTCGGCGCAGATCATCATGCTGACGATCAGCGACGAGGAGGCCGACCTCTACGAGGCGATCAAGGCGGGGGCGACCGGGTACCTGCTCAAGGAGATCTCGATCGACGAGGTCGCCACGGCGATCCGCGCGGTCGCCGGGGGCCAGTCGCTGATCAGCCCGTCGATGGCGTCCAAGCTCATCTCGGAGTTCGCCCAGCTGGTCAAACGCGACGACGACCGGCAGCAGGTGCCGGCGCCGCGGCTGACCGAGCGCGAGCTGGAGGTGCTGCGGCTGGTCGCCCGGGGCATGAACAACCGGGACATCGCCCGGCAGCTGTTCATCAGCGAGAACACGGTGAAGAACCACATCCGCAACATCCTGGAGAAGCTGCAGCTGCACTCGCGCATGGAGGCGGTCGTCTACGCCGTCCGGGAGAAGCTGCTCGAGATCACCTGAGCCGCGGAAACCTCCGGAGCCCCTCAGGCGTCCTGCTGGGTATCCACCGTCGGACGATCCCGCTCATCGCCGCCTCCGCCGTGCAGCCGGGCACGGTCTCCTCGGCCGCTCCGGCCAGCGTGGTCGGCCGGACCACCGCTCCGCCCTGGAACCGGCCGTCCGACCAAGCCGTCCGGGTCGCGGCGGCCGGGTTGACCCTCACTCCGGCCGAGACGCTCACCGTGCACTGCCACGCCCACCTGGACGTGATCGTGGACGGGCTGCCGGTCCCGGTGCCGGCCGGGCAGGGCATCGCCAGCACCGGGATCGCCCCGCTGCACACCCACGAGCCGGACGGCGTGGTGCACATTGAGACGCCGTCCCAGCAGACCTTCACCCTGGGCCAGGTGTTCGCCGAGTGGGACGTGGCCCTCGGCCGCGGCCGGGTCGGCGGGTACCTGAGCGGGGTGGACGGCCGCACCGTCGGAGTGTGGGTGGACGGCAGGGCGTTCACCGGGGACCCCTCGCAGATCGTGCTGACCCAGCACGAGGAGATCGTCATCGCCGTGTACCGGGGCACCCCGCCGGCCATCCCCGTGCAGTACGCGTTCCCGCCGGGGGGGGGGTAGCCCCGCGCCGTCGAGCCGGGCCGGTCCGGCAGGATCGGAGCTGTGCCCCCCACCGAGTCGCTGACTCTGGCCCAGGCCCGGCGGATCGCGCTGGCCGCGCAGGGCTTCGCCGACCCGCAGCCGGTCGGCGTCCCGGACCGGCGGGCGCTGCGCCGGGTGGTCGGGCGCACCGGGCTGCTGCAGATCGACTCGGTCAACGTGCTGGTGCGGGCGCACTACCTGCCGCTGTTCTCCCGGCTCGGTCCGTACCCCACCGCGCTGCTGGACCGGGCCGCCTACCGCCGGCCGCGTGAGCTGTTCGAGTACTGGGGCCACGAGGCCAGCCTGCTGCCGGTCGAGGTCCAGCCGCTGCTGCGTTGGCGGATGGCCAAGGCGCTGGACGACTCGTGGGGCGGCATGCGGGCGGTCGCCACCGAGCAGCCGGCGCTGGTGGCCGCCGTGCTGGCGGCGGTGCGCGAGTCCGGGCCGCTCTCCGCCGGCGAGCTGGAGCACCTGCACGCCGCCGACCGCGGCCGGCGCAGCGGCCCCTGGTGGGACTGGTCGCACGTCAAGCGGGCCCTGGAGTACCTGTTCTGGGCGGGGGAGGTCGCCACCGCCGACCGGCGCGGGTTCGAGCGGCGCTACGACCTGCCCGAGCGGGTGCTGCCGGAGGCGGTGCTCGCCGCTGCGACGCCGTCCCGGGCGGACGCCCAACGCGAGCTGGTGCGGCGAGCGGCCGGCTCGTTGGGGGTGGCGACCGAGCGGGACCTGCGCGACTACTACCGGCTGG
>DATCDE010000368.1 GCA_036510875.1 Actinomycetes bacterium | reverse complement strand
CAGGAGCGACATCACGTTGAAGTATGAGGAGAGCTGCTCGTACGCCCGTACGACGCAGTGGAAGGGCTGCACCGACACCAGCCCACCGTGCCGTTCGTGCAGCTCGAGCAGGCCACCCAATGCGTCCCTGGCCAGCACAGTGTCGGCGTCGAGGAACAGCAGCAGGTCCGCACTGGTGGCGCTGGCGCCGAGATGGCAGGCCCACGCCTTCCCCGTCCAGCCGGGCGGCGGGGCAGACGCGGTTAGGACGGTGGCTCCGGCGGATCGCGCGACCGAGGCCGTCGCGTCACGGGAGCCGTCGTCGACCACCACGATCTCGGCGACCCCGATCGTGAGTTGTCGCAGGGACTCCAGCAGCGCCGGGAGCGTGGTCTCCTCGTTCCGCGCCGGGATGACGACTGACACGGGGGCCGGCTGGTCGCGGTGACCTCCTCCGCGCGGGACCGTCCGCAGGTCCCAGAGCAGCCAGCGGGCGCTGACCGCAGCGGCCAGCAGCACCACGACGAGGACCAGGCCAGTCATGCTCGCGCACCGTTGGAGCGAGTGACGACGAGCGGCATGCCGCCGCGCGGGTGCACGGCCACCTGCGCCTGGGCGGCAGGGCGGGACCAACCCGGTGGCAAGCCGATGCGGTGCTCCGCCAGCAGCCGGCTCAGCACCACGACCATCTCGCCCAGAGCGAACTCCCGGCCGATGCACAGGCGTGGCCCCTGCCCGAACGGCAGGTAGCCGCAGCGTCCCGCGCCCGCGTCCAGGAAGCGTTCGGGTCGGAAGACCAGCGGGTCGGTCCACGGGTCGGCGCGACGGTGCAGGAGCCAGGGGCTCACGATGACCAGTGTGCCGGCGGGGACCTCGTGACCTCCGATGACGTCGGCCTGGTGCGAGCGCCGCGAGAGCGCCCACGCGGGCGGGAAGAGGCGCAGCGCCTCGTCGATGACCGATCGCGTCCACGGGAGAGTGTCCCGGTGCCTGAGCAGGGACACCGGTCCGGGATGGTCGGCCAGCTCGGCGCGCACCCGGTCCTGCGCGGGCTGGTGCTCGGCCAGCAGCATCAGGGTCCACGCAAGAGCCGCGGCCACGGTCTCGTGGCCGGCGATGACCATGGTGACCAGCTCGTCGCGGATCTCGGCGTCGGTCAGGTTGCTGTCCAGCAGGAGGCCGAGGAGGTCGTCACCGTGCGAGCCGGCCGGTGAGGGCCGGCCACGTGCACGTCGCTGCGCGATGATCTCGGAGGTGATCGCGTCCAGGCGGCGGCGTGTCGAGCGCAGCCGGAGGTTCGTCCGTGTGGGGGTCCACTCCGCCGTGGGCAGGATCGACCGGCCCAGCCGCACCACGAGGTCCGCCGAGTCGCTCGTCGCATCCAGCAGCTGCTGCGCCTGCCCGGACAGGTCTGCGGAGAACAGTGCCCGCCCGACGGCGTCCAGGCCGATGCGATGCGTGAGCGCAGCAACGTCGACCACTGTGCCGTCGGCGAAGGAGTCTGCCCCGAGTTGAGCGGTGATGGCCGTGTCGGCTGCCGCGCGCACCTGGTCGCCGACGGCCTCGAGGCCTTGGTGGTGGAACGCCGGGGCGGCGAGTCGCCGGTGCTCGATCCAGCTTGGCTCGGAGGACGCCAGCAGCCCCGGTCCGCTCACCCGGGCCAGTGCGGCGTACTGCACGGTCTCCTTGCCCCAGTTGCGCGCCGAGGTCTGGAGCACGTGCCGGGCGTCGGCCGGGTCGTTGACCAGCAGCGCCGGCGCACCTGGCACCGGGAAGGCAACCAGGTCGCCGAAGCGCTCGGTGACCTCGACCAGGAAGGAGAGCGGGTCGGCGCGGACGGACCGGAAGGCGCGCGCCATGTCCAGGGTGCTGGGGCCGGGGATGCCGAGGTCGATGGGCTGCATCGCCTGCAGCCGGGTCGAGGCGCTCATGCTTCCTCCTCGCCGCTGCGGCGGCCGAGCCACACCCACACCACGCAGCTCGTCAGCACGAGGGCGAACCCGAACGCCAGGTCCTCCACCGGCGCGTAGACGAGTCGGCCGTCCCCGACGAACGTCACCCGGTCGGTGCCGATGATCGCGTCCGGGGAGTACCGGACGATGCCGCGGCCGGTGAGCCAGCCGTTGGTCACGAGCTGGAAGAACACGATGATGCCGTACGCCGCCCACCATGGGCCCGTCGTGGTCAGCCGAGTGCGTGCGACCCGCCGGTCCAGCGCGACCGCCGCCAGCACCGCCACCATGGCAATCGCCGTGTACGTCATCGGACCTCCCTGAGCTGAGGGGGACGGCCGGCCCGGTCGCGGCGGCGGGCCGCCCGCACCGCCTCGTAGGTCAGCACCGCGGCCAGCGGGATGACGACGAAGAAGGCGATCTCCTCGAGGGGAAGCCCGGCCACGCGCCAGGGCAGGGTCTGTGCCTCGTCGAAACGCCAGTGTCCCACCTTGGTGGCATGCAGGTCCCAGACGAGCAACGGTGCCCCGGCCGCGAGGATGGTCAGGAGCAGCCGTCGCGGCTGCCGCAGCACCCGGAGTCCGAAGGCGGGGATGAGCGGAAGCGTGCCGGCCAGGCAGAAGGCCAGCATGGCGACGTACGACCAGTGCGGCAGGCTCATCGGAGCTCTCCCGCCGAGAGCCGGTCGCCGGACCCACCCGTCATTCAGGCACCGGCAGCGACGACCGGTCGCCGGTCATGCGCTTGAGGACGAGCTCGGCGCTGATCAGGCACATCGGTAGACCCACGCCGGGAACGGTACTTGCCCCGGCATAGAGGAGTCCGTCGACCTTCGACGACACGTTGCCCGGGCGCAGGAACGCGCTCTGGCGCCGGGTGTGCTCGAGGCCGAGCGCCCCGCCGCGCCACGCGTTGTAGCGGCGCTGGAAGTCCTCGGGCCCCACCGTGGCGCGCACCCGGATGCGATCGCGGAGGTCGGGGGCTCCGGCCCAGAGGGCCACCTGGTCGATGGCCGCATCCGCTGCGCGCTCCACCGCCTCGGACCCCCGACCGTCGTCGCCACCCCGGCCGATGGCAACGTCGGCCGGGACCGGCACCAGGACGAAGAGGTTCTCGCACCCCTGCGGCGCCACGGTCGGGTCGCTCTGGGAGGGCTTGCAGACGTAGATCGACGCGGGGTCCGGGACGCGCGCGTCCGGACCGAAGATGTCGCCGAAGTTGCGGTCCCAGTCCGAGGTGAAGAACAGGGAGTGGTGGGCGAGCTGCGGGAGGCGCCCTTCCACCC
>DATCDE010000367.1 GCA_036510875.1 Actinomycetes bacterium | reverse complement strand
AGACCCGCCGCATCATCGACCGGCTGTACGGCTACGAGGTCAGTCCGGTGCTGTGGCGCAAGGTCATGGCCGGGCTGTCCGCGGGGCGGGTGCAGTCGGTGGCCACCCGGCTGGTCGTCGAGCGGGAGCGCGAGCGGATTGCCTTCGTGGCGGCGTCCTACTGGGATCTCGAGGCGGTGCTCGACCCGGGCGCGTTCCCGGCCCGGCTGGTGGCCGTCGACCGCCGCCGGGTCGCGGCCGGCCGGGACTTCGGCCCGGACGGCCGGCTCAGGGGCAAGGCGGCCACCGAGTCCGTCGTGCTGGACGAGGCGACGGTCGGCTCCCTCGCCGACGGGCTGGCCGACGCCAGCTTCGCCGTTCGCTCGGTGGAGGAGAAGCCGTACCGGCGCTCCCCGGCCGCGCCGTTCATGACCTCGACGCTGCAGCAGGAGGCCAGCCGCAAGTTGCGGTTCTCCTCGCAGACCACCATGCGGGTGGCCCAGCGGCTGTACGAGAACGGCCACATCACCTACATGCGGACCGACTCGACCACCCTGTCGCAGGCCGCGATCGGGGCGGCGCGGGCGGCGGCCCGCGAGCTGTTCGGCGCCGACCACGTGGCCGACGCGCCGCGGCAGTACACCCGCAAGGTCAAGAACGCGCAGGAGGCGCACGAGGCGATCCGCCCGTCGGGGGACGCCTTCCGGACGCCGGGCGAGGTCGCCGGCGAGCTGGACCGCGACGAGCTCAACCTGTACGACCTGATCTGGAAGCGCACGGTCGCCTCGCAGATGACCGACGCGCGCGGGTCCACCGTGTCGGTGCGACTCGGTGCGACGGCGGCCGACGGGCGGGACGCCGAGCTGGCGGCCTCCGGCACGGTGATCACCCACCGTGGCTTCCTGGCCGCCTACGAGGAGGGCCGAGACGAGGACGCCGACACCGAGGACGGCGAGCGCCGGCTGCCGCAGCTGGCCGCGGGCGACCCGCTGGAGCTGCGCGCCCTCGAGGTCGAGGGGCACCAGACCCAGCCGCCGGCCCGGTACACCGAGGCCACCTTGGTGAAGGCGCTGGAGGAGCGCGGCATCGGCCGGCCCTCCACCTACGCCTCGATCATGGGCACCATCCTCGACCGCGGCTACGCGGCCAAGCGGGGCAGCGCGCTGGTGCCCAGCTTCCTGGCGTTCGCCGTCGTCACGCTGCTGGAGCGGTACTTCAGCGGCCTGGTCGACTACGACTTCACCGCCCGGATGGAGGAGGTCCTCGACCAGGTGGCGGGCGGCTCCGCGGCGCGCACCGACACGCTCAAGGACTTCTACTTCGGCGACGACAGCGGCGAGTTCGCCGGGCTGCAGCCGCTGGTGAACAACCTCGGCGAGATCGACGCCCGGGAGATCAACTCGATCCCGGTGGGCGACGGCATCGTGCTGCGGGTGGGACGCTACGGGCCCTACGTCGAGCGCGGCCAGGGCGACGAGGCGCAGCGGGCCAACGTCTCGGCCGACCTCGCGCCGGACGAGCTGACCGTGGCCAAGGCCGAGGAGCTGCTGGCCCAGCCCTCCAGGGACCACCCGCTGGGCACCGACCCGGCGTCCGGCCGGGAGATCGTGGCCAAGACGGGGCGCTTCGGGCCCTACGTGACGGAGGTGCTCCCCGAGGGCGCGCCGAAGTCGGCCAAGCCGCGCACCGCCTCGCTGTTCAAGGACATGAGCCTGGACACGGTGACCCTGGACGATGCGCTGCGGCTGCTGTCGCTGCCGAGGGTGGTCGGGGTGGACCCCGCCGACGGCGCGGACATCACCGCGCAGAACGGTCGCTACGGCCCGTACCTGAAGAAGGGCACCGACTCGCGCTCGATCACCAGCGAGGACCAGCTGTTCGAGATCACCCTGGACGAGGCACTGGCGATCTACGCCCAGCCGAAGCTGCGGGGCCGGGCTGCTGCCGCGCCACCGCTGCGCGAGCTCGGCCCGGACCCGGCGTCCGGCAAGCCGATCGTGGTCAAGGAGGGCCGGTTCGGCGCGTACGTCACCGACGGGGAGACCAACGCGACGCTCCGCAAGTCGGACGCCATCGACACGCTCACCCTGGAGCGGGCCATGGACCTGTTGGCCGAGAAGCGGGCGAAGGGCCCGGCGCCCAAGAAGACCGCCAAGCGCGCGGCCAGGCCGGCTGCCAAGTCGGCGGCGCCCCGCAAGCGCTGACGGTGCCCGCCGCTAGGGTCGGGGCCGTGCGGTCAGCGTTCATCGCCTTCGAGGGCGGCGAGGGAGCCGGCAAGTCGACCCAGGTGGCTCGGCTGGCCGAGCACCTGCGTGGCCTTGGCCACGACGTGGTGGTGACCCACGAGCCGGGTGACACCCGGATCGGCCCGCAGGTGCGCCGGATCCTGCTCGACCCGGCGAACGCTGGCCTGTCGCCGCGAGCCGAGGCGCTGCTGTACGCGGCTGACCGGGCCGAGCACGTCGACGCGGTCATCCGCCCGGCCCTGGGGGCCGGGCAGGTGGTGGTCACTGACCGCTACGTCGACTCCTCGCTGGCGTACCAGGGGGCCGCCCGCCCGCTCGAGCAGGACGAGGTGGCCTGGGTGAACCGGTGGGCCACCGGCGGACTGCTGCCCGACCTCACCGTGCTGCTCGACGTGGACCCGGTCGAGGGGCTGCGCCGGGCCTCCGACGAGCCGGACCGGCTCGAGGCCGAGCCGCAGGAGTTCCACCAGGCGGTGCGGGCCGCGTTCCTCGAGCTGGCCGGTCGCGAGCCGGGCCGCTACCTCGTGGTGGACGCGACCGCCGACCCGGACACCGTGGCGGCCCAGGTGGCCGAGCGGGTCGAGCTGCTGCTCGCCGACCCGGCGGGGGCTCGGCCATGACCGTGTGGGACGACGTCGTCGGGCAGCCGCGCGCGGTCGAGGAGCTCAGCCGCGCGGTGGCCTCGGCGGCCGAGCTGGTCAACCACACCGGCGAGGGCCACGCCATGACCCACGCGTGGCTGGTCACCGGACCGCCCGGCTCGGGCCGGTCAACCGCGGCGGTGGCGTTCGCCGCCGCCCTGCAGTGCGTGGACGGCGGCTGCGGCCACTGCCACGAGTGCCGGACCGCGATCGGCGGCACCCACCCCGACGTCGAGGTGGTGCGCCCGGTGGGGCTGCACCACCTCACCGACGACATCCGGCACCTGGTGCGTCGCGCGTCGCTGTCGCCGTCCGGGGGTCGGTGGCAGGTGGTGATCGTCGAGGACGCCGACCGGTTGGAGGGCCCCGACGAGGCCTGGCGCCCGGCCAACGCGCTGCTCAAGGCGATCGAGGAGCCGTCCCCGCGCACGGTGTGGATCCTCTGCGCGCCGTCGATCGAGGACGTGCTGCCGACCATCCGGTCCCGCTGCCGTCAGATCGGGCTGGTGACACCGCCGGTCGAGGCGGTGGCCGACTACCTGGTCCGCCGCGACGGCGTCGACCCCGCGATGGCGTCGTTCGCCGCACGGGCCGCGGGCAGCCACGTGGGCCGGGCCAGGCGGCTGGCCACCGACGAGGCCACCCGGCTGCGCCGGGCCGAGGTGCTGCGGGTGCCGTCCGGGCTGGCCGACGTCGGCTCCTGCCTGACCGCGGCGGTGAACCTGGTCGAGGCCTCCCAGGAGGAGGCGGCGCAGGCCATAGCGGCGCGTGACGTCGCCGAGACCGAGGAGCTGGCCATGGCGTTGGGCCAGGGGTCCAGCAAGGGTTTGGACGGCCGCGGCCGGGCCCAGCTCAAGGAGCTCGAGCGGCAGCACAAGCGCCGGGCCACCCGCACCCAGCGGGACCTGCTGGACCTCTCGCTGCTGGACATCGTGTCCTTCTACCGCGACGTGCTGGCCGTGCAGCTGGGCGCCCGGGTGCCGGTGCTCAACGTCGACCTCGAGCGAGAGGTGCACGCGCTGGCGCGGGCCTCGACGCCCGAGCGGACCGTCCAGCGCATCGACTCGGTGCTGGCCTGCCGGGAGGCGCTGGCCGGCAACGTGGCCCCGCTGCTGGCCGTCGAGGCGATGACCCTCGCGCTGCGCTGACCCGGCCACCTCGGTTGGCGGGCGGCGCCCCGCTACTCGTCGACCGGGCGGGGCTGGGCGGCGGCGAGGCCGTAGGTGTAGGCGCGCAGGCTCTCGACGGCGGGGGCCACGACCTCCTCGACGCTGCGGTCGAGACCGGGCGCCCCGAGCAGGGTGGCCGAGGCGGCGAGCAGCCCCTCGTACATGGCCGCGCCCTTGTCGAGGCGGCCGGCCACCACCTCGGCCGCGGCGACGGCCGCCGACCCCGCCTCCGTCCCGGCCATCTGCTCCCGCACACCCTGCAGGACCGCCAGTCGGTCCGCCAGGTGGTGCAGGGCGGGCGTGGCGGTGCTGGCCGCGGTTCGCAGCTCGTCGCCGGCGTCGGGGTGCAGCCGGGTCACGGCCGGGATGACCGCGGCGAGTTGCTGCTCGGCGCGCGCCAGCCGGGCCACCTCCGCGGCGCCGGTCGCGCGGCTGGGCAGCCGTGGCAGCGGCGGGGCCGGCTCGGGAGGTGGCTGCGGGGCACGGACGCCGCGGAGCCGGGCTGCGGCGTCCACGGCCAGGCCGGCCGCGCCCGCGGACGCGAGCAGCCACCACCAGTTGGTCGTGGGAACGGCCGCCACGGCAGCGCCCGCCGCGCCGACCGACCCGACCCAGATCCGGCTGTGCAGCCCGGAGACCCGGCGCTCGTAGCGGCGCAGGTCGCGCTGGTAGGCCTTGACGACCTCCCGGTCCGGGGCCGGACGCCGGGCCGGTTCGAGCGCGGCCAGCACATCGGCGACGGTGGTCGCACCGGCGCGCAGCACGCGGACCACCCGGTCGACGTCAGACGCCGTGACCCGCACCCGCTTCTTCGCCACGCTCCAACGGTACGACGGCGGCGTGAGACGCTGGGGCGGTCGTTGAAGGCAGCACCCACGAAGGAGACTGGGACCGCATCGTGCGCCGTACCGCTCGCACCCGTTTCGTCGCGGCCGTCGCCGGTGGGCTGGTCGCCGTCCTGGCGCCGGCGGCCTGCAGCGCAACGTCGTCGTCCACCCCCCCGAGTGCGACCCCGCAAGCGGGCTCGACCACGACACCCACGGTCTCCCTGCAGCAGTTCTACGACCAGAAGGTGACCTGGAAGTCCTGCGGCGGCGGTTTCTTCTGCGCCACGGTCGAGGTGCCGCTGATCTACCAGCAGCCGGACGCTGGCACGGTGGGGCTGTCGGTGATCAAGCTGCCGGCGAGGGACCAGGCGCACCGGCTGGGCTCGCTGCTCGTCAACCCGGGTGGTCCTGGCGGGTCCGGCGTGGACTATGCGAGGGCGGCCGACCGGGCGTTCACCTCGACGCTGCTCAACGCCTACGACATCGTCGGCTTCGACCCGCGGGGGGTGGCCTCGAGCGACCCGGTCAAGTGCCTGACCGACAAGCAGCTCGACGTGTTCATCGCGATCGACGGGTCCCCGGACACCCCGGCAGCCGAGCAGGCGCTGGTCGCGGTGTCCAAGGAGTTCGAACAGGGGTGCGAGCAGCGCAGCGGCCGGCTGCTGCCGTTCGTCGGCACGGTGGACGCGGCGCGGGACATGGACATCATCCGGGCCGTCGTCGGCGAGGTGAAGCTCAACTACTTTGGGGCTTCCTACGGCACGTTCCTGGGGGCCACCTACGCCGAGGAGTTCCCGACCAAGGTCGGCAGGATGGTGCTGGACGGCGCCATCGACCCGGCCATCGACGCGGTGGAGCTGGGCAAGGGCCAGGCGGAGGGGTTCCAGCTGGCCCTCGACGACTTCCTCAAAGACTGCTTCACCCACAGTGACTGCCCGGTGGGTCCGGACGAGGCCACGGCGCAGCAGCAGATCGTCGACCTGCTGGCACGTGCGGACGCTCACCCGCTGGCCGGCTCACGCCCCGTGACGGAGTCGCTGGCCCTGCTGGGCATCGTGTTCGCGATGTACGCACCCGAGCAGGGCTGGCCGGTGCTGCGCCAGGCGCTCGCCCGGGCGCTGCAGGGCGACGGCTCGATCCTGTTGCAGCTGGCCGACCTGTACACCGATCGGGCCTCCGACGGGCACTACACGTCCAACCAGAACGAGGTCATCTACGCGGTCAACTGCGTGGACCGCGCGGACCACTCGACGCTGGCGCAGATCCGCGGCAACGCGACCGACTGGGCCAAGATCTCGCCGGTCTTCGGCGCGTACCTGGCCTGGAGCAACCTGCCCTGCACCATGTGGCCGGTGCCGGCCACCGACCAGGCCGGGCCGATCCACGCGGCCGGTGCGCCGCCGATCCTCGTCGTCGGGACGACGCGTGACCCGGCCACGCCCTACGCGTGGGCCCAGGCCCTGGCCTCCGAGCTCGACTCGGGCCGACTGCTGACCTATGAGGGCGACGGACACACGGCGTACAACCGGGGCAGCCAGTGCATCGACACCGCCGTGGACGGCTACCTGACCAAGGGCGCGCTGCCGGCCGTGGGCACCCGCTGCACCTGACCTCGGGCTGGTCTCGAGCGACTGTAGACTTCTGCCCCGCGCCCGGCAGGGCGCACCGCCGCCTTAGCTCAGTTGGCCAGAGCAACGCACTCGTAATGCGTAGGTCCGGGGTTCGATTCCCCGAGGCGGCTCCACGCCTTCAGGCCTCTGACGCGAAGATTCGCGGTGCGCTGTACAGATTTCATAGGAAACACGGCGAGCGCCGTGCATCTTTGCGCACCACGGTGCGCCGGAGGCGCCGCGTTGCTGACCTGCGGCTTTGCCCGTTCCAAGATCGTTCCGAAGTACATCTGTGTGCCAGTTTGTGTGCCAATGGCAGCGGCGCACGCGGGTGGACGCGGACGGGCTGAGGTGCGCCGCCACGGCCGCCGGCTGTCGGCCGAGGTCAGTCACACAGCCCGCGACCCACCCGTTCCGCGGCCTCGGCCGTGAGCTCGGGGGCGACGTGGCTGTCGGTACCCAGGGTCAGGCTGATCTGGCTGTGCCCGAGCACCCGCATGACGACTCGCGCGGCACCCCCATGGTGAGCGTGATCGCCGCCGCGGTGTGCCGAGCGCCGTGCAGCCGGCCAATTATCCGGAGCAGGCCGTCAGGTTCTGCACTGCCGAGCTGAGGGCACCCGGACCACCCACCAGCGTGATCTGGTTCGCCGACAGGCGGCTGATTTCGTTCAGGTCAGCCGCCGGTACACAGGCGTAGTCGGAGAGCAGGACCGGCCCGTCCACTGCGGCGGCGAGGGCCGCAGCAGACAGCGCATCGGCGAAGCCGGATCCTGTCGCCAGGAATACTCGGCTAGCAGAGCCGAAGAAGGCCTGCGAGATCGCCGCCGCGGTCCCGTACCGATCGACCCCAGATAGCCGGCGCACCGTCGGCGCGTAGGTTGCCAACGAGGTGGCCACTGCCGCGGAAACAGCGCCGGGCCCGCCCAGGATGGTGATCCTTCCCGGGTGGAGCCGCCGCAGCTCAGCCACCGTCTCGGCCGGGATCCCGCTCGACGTGACGAGCAGCACCGGCACCCGCGCGGCCCCCGCCGCCGCAGACCCGGTCAGCGCATCGGGATAGTTCGTGCCGGTTGTGATCAGGACTTCAGCAACCCCCGGGGCGAAGTACCTGGCCGACAAGGCAGCCGCCGTCGCATACCGGTTCGCACCACTGACCCTGGTCACCGGGCCGGTCGTGAACGCCTTGAGCGCGAGCAGCACCGTGTCGGAGACGGCACCGGTGCCACCAACCACGACGATCTGCTGCGGAGCCAGCGCCGCCAGCTCAGCCGAAATGGACGACGGGATCGCGGTCGGCTGGACCAGCAGGACCGGACCGCCCATCAAGCCAGCGGCTGCACCGGCAGCCAGCGCATCGGGGAAGTCCTGCCCAGTCGCCACGAACACAATCGGAACCCCCGGGCCGAAGTGGTCCCTGGCAATCGCCGCCGACGTGGCGTAACGGTCAGGCCCGAAGTCCCGACCCACCGTCGAGGTAGCTGCTCCGCCACCGCCACCACCGCTGGGGTTGGCAACCGTCAGCGTGCAGACCTGGGTGGCGTCGGCACCCACGCTGTTGTGTGCGGTGATGTTCAAAGCGTAGGTCCCGGCCGACGCAGACCCTGGAGTGCCAGACACAGTGGCCGTGCCGTCACCGTTGTCGATGAACGACACCCCCGACGGCAACGCGCCCGTCACCGACAATCGCGGCGCCGGCGAACCCGACGTTGTCACCGTGAACGACCCCGCCGAACCCGCCGTGAACGACATCGAGGCGGCACTGGTGATCGCCGACGCCTGGCTGACGGTCATCGTGAAGGCCTGGGTGGCGTCCGACCCGACGCCGTTGTGCGCGGTCAACGTCAGCGCGTACGAGCCGCCCGTGCCCGCCGCCGGCTTCCCGCTCAGGGTGGCCGTGCCGTCACCGTTGTCGATGAACGACACCCCCGACGGCAACGCGCCCGTCACCGACAATCGCGGCGCCGGCGAACCCGACGTTGTCACCGTGAACGACCCCGCCGAACCCGCCGTGAACGACACCGACGCGGCACTGGTGATCGCCGACGCCGACGTGACCGATGGGTTGCTCACAACGCAGCTGGCGAGGGCGTTGCTGTACTCCGTTTGCACGACGTAGGCGACGCCATCCGACCCGAGGATGGTGCCCTGCTGTGCGTTGCAGATGTCACCGATCTCGCCGTTGGCGAGGTCGTACCAGGCCAGCGGCGGAGCGTTGCTGGTGGCCAAGCCAACCTCGGGATCGGTGATCGTCTCTACCAGTTCGTGGGACAGCACCGAGGTGGCATTGTTGAACTCCACCGGGTCCGTACCGCAACCGGTCCCCGCTGGGGTGAAGTCGGGCATGACGGTGTAGTAGACCTCGCCGTAGCCGGGGACGTTGGCGATCGTGCCGTGGTAGGCGCAGAACCCGCCGCTCGCCATCGAGCACGCACCGGTGTCGCAGATGGTCGTGCCGGACGGGAAGTACACGACGTAGTCGGTGTTGTTGTTACCCGCCGCGTCTTTCTGCGGTGCCGGCACGTGTCCGGCCACGATCTGCGCGGACAGCTCGGACTGCACCTGGCTGTCCTGGATGGTTGTCCCGCTGTTGGCCGCGGAAGGGGCAATCGAGACCAACCGGTCATACGTGCTCCACCCGATGCGCTGGTTGGTCTGCCCCAGGCCGGCGGTCGGCGTCGGGGTGACCGAGTTGTACTCCCCGTCCAACCAGCTCAGGTAGCTCGAGTTGGATGTCCCGGTGAGGAACGTGCTCATGTTCGGCGTGACGCCATCGGTGACGTAGGTGCGGTAGGTGCCCGGGCCGTAGAGCACGCCGACGGTTCGCACGTGCGACACCACGCGCCCGCCGTAGTACGTCAGCTTCGCCCCGGCCGGAGCGGAGGCGTTGCGTGCCCCTGTCTGGGACGCCTTGGCCCCGTATGGCATGACGTGCACCCGGTGACCGAGCACCGTGCCCGCCGGTGCCACGGGGGCGGACCCGGCCGCGAATGCGGACACCCGCGGCAGGAACAGGCCCGCCGCAAGCACGGACACGGTGGCAACACGCAGGGCCGAACGGCGCAAGGGGTCTCCAGTGAACACATCAACGAGGAGACCGACCAGCCCCCCAGCCCGATTTCTAGCACGATCGTCAGCGCAGGCTAAGTAATGACTCACCGGCGAGATCAGCGGGTGTCCCGTCGGCGTGCCGACGGGAGGCCCACGCACTACCAGGCGCCACTGTCCACAAGCCGCCAACAGCTGGGCACCCGTGATCTCCGGGTCCAGCAGTGGTGGACCCACGGCAGTACGCGGGTCAGCGAAGTCCAGATCAACCACGTCCTGCAGGCCATCGGCGTCCAGAGCACCAACGGCGGCGGGGCGTTCGTGACCGGGCCCGGAGGAGGCTCCGTCGACCCGGTCCAGTGCCTGCTCCAGCACGGATACACCCAATGGACCAGCTACCAGCCCAACAGCCGGTACTGGACCTTCCAGGCAATCGAGTTCGGCTGGCTGGCCATCCTGTCTCTGCACTTGCTCGCAGCCACCCTGTGGTTAGTCCGGCGCCGGGGAGCCTGACCCCGCACACGAGTCATCTGGCCGCGCCCCTCCCACGGCTGGCAGACATCGAGTCCACCGCGGCGGCCGCTGCTGCGTCACCTACTGAGAAGGCGATCATTCGGAGTGGAGGTCTCCATGCGGGCTGCCGCCGGTCTCGCTGCCCTGGCATGCGCCGGCTGTCTGGTCGCCTGCGGGACCACCTCCACCCCCGCCCCTACCGCAGCAACGATCGCGTCCACCGAAATCCGGCTCTCCTGGCGTACCCGTGGGTGCCTGAGCGCGCCTGAGGGGTGGCACGCCGTTCCCCGCCTGCGGTTCCTGCTGTCGAAGGCTGGAACTGAGGGCGTGAGGGAACGGCGTGCGCGGGTCAACGGTATGGGCTGGGCTGCTCGGGATCGA
>DATCDE010000366.1 GCA_036510875.1 Actinomycetes bacterium | reverse complement strand
GCGGGCGAGCGGCGACCACCGATCGAGGCCCGGAACCGACAGTGCGCGCCCGGCCGCCCGGGCCAGTGCCGGGTACCACGCGGCCGCGACGTCCGGGTGAGCCTCGAGGAGCCGCTCGACGGGCGCGGACATGCCGCCTCAGCTCCCGCCGCTGGGCCGACGATCGGCTCGGACGGCGTCCGCGAACGGGGCCAGCGCCGTGTCGGCACGGACCACCGGGGGCGGTGCGACGACCGGGTCGTTGACCAGCAGGAAGCCCAGCGTGGACGCGCGGTCCAGGCCCCCGTGCGTGCCCTTGAGCCGGCCGCCGCGGACCAGCCCGCCCGCGAAGGCCGACCGCCACCCCCACGACCAGCACGGCCCGAGGGAGACCAGCACGCTGGCCCGGTTGCGGATCCGGTCGCCGGTCAGCGCGTCGGCCAGCCGCCGCAGCGGGTCCGGGTAGGCCTCGAACGCGGTCTCCCGCAGCCAGTCGTCCTCGTGTGCGTAGCCGCCGTGGTCCAACAGCCCGGTGGCTGCGAGCCGCCGCCTCGCAGCAGCCAGCAGCAGCACGTCGCCGGAGGCGTCCTCGTAGGCGTAGCGCACCCCCGCGTCGGTGCCGCGCCACCGCACCCGTCCCCGGCCGGACCGCGCGACGACCTCCACCACGCCCGGCTCGGCTGAGTAGGCCGCGAGGTCCACCGCCTCATGGGCGGTCAGCGCTCGGGCCGCCGCCTCGGCGCGGTCGGCGTCCTGCAGGAACACGGCGCTGTAGTTGACGATGCCGAACGTCGGCGCGACGACGTCGTCCGGCCCGGCCAGCTGGTCGACCACCCGCAGCCCGGCCGCGCGCAGCAGCGGCTTGAGACTGCCGGTGTAGTGGACCGGACACCGCCCGCACCCGTGGTCGGAGAAGAGCACGATACGCAGCGGCCGCTGCCGCTCCTCACCATGCCGTCGGGCGAGGTCGACCAGCCGGCCGTCGAGCCCGACGAGGAAGTCGACCAGGCTGGCGTCCTCGTACAGGTGCGCGAACCCGTCGGTCGCGCCGAGGTAGGCGAGGACGACGTCGCGCGGCGAGGCGAGCACCTGGCCCACGACGCCCTCCAGCTCGGCGACGGCCGCCCGCGGCGCCGAGACGTAGTTGGCTGTCTTGGACACGACCCCCTTGTGCGGGACGTCGAGGAGCTCGCCCCACGGGGCCACCTTCTGCTCGTAGGTCACCGGGTTGGCGCCCACCACGCGGTTGGCCGCCGCGTCGAAATACCGGACCTCGTACCCCCAGGACGGCGCGACACCGAACGGCTGGAACAGCGCCGCGAAACCCGGGTGGGTCAGGGACGGGAACGGCGCGACCAGGGCGGACGGCGACGGCCACCCGGCGAAGGCACCGCTGCGGTGCGCCTCGCGGGCCACCCGGTAGGACACCGCGTCCAGCGCCAGCAGCAGGGTTCGCGCGGTGTCGTCCACCATCGGCAGCGCCACGCCTCCAGGGTAGGGCCGGCCCGAGCTGGCCCAGCGGGCCGGCGGCGCGCGAGTCAAGACGGGGAGGAAAGTGCGGCCACACGCACAGCAGGGACCCTTCCTGCAGGTTGGGGCGGGGGCATGGACGGCGAGCTAGACCCGGGCCACCTCGACCCGGCCGCGCGCCTGGCCATCCACGACGGACGGCTCGCTGGACGGCGCCGTCATGGCGAACAGCGCGCGGCCGTCCGCCCCGCCGAGCGCGCAGGCGTAGGCGATCTGGCTGGTCTCGACGGTGCCGGTCACCTGGCCGCCCTCGGCGTAGCGGACGACGGCGTTGCCCAGCCCCGCGGCCACCCAGATCCCGCCGGCCGGGTCGGCGCAGATGCCGTCCGGGGCGACCATCTGCGGCGCGGTGGACGCCCACACCCGGCGGTTGCCGAGGCCGCCGTCCGGGGCGACGTCGAACGCGGTGAGCTGCAGCCGCAGTGTCTCGGCCAGCACCAGGGTGCGCCCGCCGTCCTGCCAGGCCATGCCGTTGGGGAAGCGCACGCCGTCGGCGGCCACGTGCACCGAGCCGTCCGGGTCCACCCGGGCCAGCCGGGTCGCCCCGGCGCTGTCGTCGGCGAGGATCTGCGGCACCTCGCGGGCGGCCATGTCCGCGTGCAGGTCGTAGCCGAAGTTGCCGACGTACGCCCGACCGGCGGAGTCCGTGATCAGGTCGTTGAGGTGGTAGTCGGCCAAGTCCGTGAGGTCCGCGTGCACGACCAGCGAGCCGTCCGGCTCGAGGCGGAGCACCCGGTGGTCGAGCATGCTCGACACCAGCAGTCGGCCGTCCGGCAGCCAGCCCAGCCCGGACGGCTGGGTCGGCACGTCGACGATCTTGGACTCCGCGCCCGACTCGTCGAGGGTGTACACCGCCCGACGGTAGAAGTCGCTGAACCACAGCAGTCCGCCGTGCCAGCGCGGACCCTCCCCGAACGCCAGCCCTTCCTTGAGCACCGTCGCTGTCGTCATGCCGCTCCCTCCGCCCGTGTCCGGTACCGACCGCTCGGGGCCAGCCTGCTCGGCCGCGGGTCGGCGCCGTCCAGGGGCCTTCGCCTCTGGTCACGGCCGCGGGTGACGGCCTTCACACATGCGAATGGGCCGATGCGGCCCGACGCGGAGCGACCGGTGCCCTAGGCTGGCCACAGACCTTGATCATCTGGCGGGAGTTGGGGCTCGAGACACCTCGAGCACGCGGCGACCGACGAGGCGCCCTGGAAGGGAACATCAATGAGCGAGCTGGCAACCTGGCAGGTCGGGCAGGTCTTCTTCTCGATGCTGTGGTTCTTCCTGTTCTTCGTCTGGATCTGGCTACTGATCACGATCTTCGCGGACATCTTCCGCAGCCCCGACCTGGGCGGCTGGGCGAAGGCGTTGTGGACGATCTTCGTGATCGTCCTGCCCCTCCTCGGTGTGCTGGTGTACCTGATCGCCCGCGGCCACAAGATGCAGGAGCACGCGGTGCAGCAGGCCCAGGCCAACGAGGCTGCGGCCCGGCAGTACGTCCAGAGCGTGGCAGGCAGCACGACCAGCGCGGCCGACGAGATCGCCCGCCTGGCCGACCTGCGCGACAAGGGCGTCCTGACCGAGGAGGAGTTCCAGGCCGCGAAGGCCAAGGCGCTCGGCTGACCCTGGGGTCCTCACAGAGGGGGGAGGGCGGCGAGCAGCTCGTCCACCGGCAGGTAGCGGCCGGTTCGCTCCACCCGGTGGACGAGCTGCACGACCGCCTCGTTGTACGGCGTCGGGCGGTGCAGGTGCCGCCCGAGGGCGACCACCTCGCCGTTGAGGTAGTCGATCTCGGTGGCCCTGCCCCGCTCGATGCTCTGCCGGGTCGAGCCGAGCACCGGCGTGCTGCCCAGCGAGCGCGACATCAGGCTGACCGCGCGGGTGGCCAGCGGCGTGGGCAGCGCCAGCGTCGCCCGCAGCACCGGCGCGGGCAGCTCCGGCAGCGACGCCAGCCGGATCCCGGCGGCCCGGATCGTGGCGACGGCCTCCTTCATCATCAGCGTGGCCAGCCGGCTCAGCCACGGGTCACGGCTGACCTGCTGCACCGACCACCCGGTGATCGCGGGTAGTGCGTTGTTCTCGTTGACGATGAGCTTCGCCCAGTGCGCGCCGCGGATGGTGTCGGTCAGCCGGGTCGGGACGGCCTGGTCGAGCAGCTCCTGGGTCCGCCGCGCAGACCCCGATGTCGGCCCGAACGGGACGCCGAGCAGGAGCGAGCCGGGCCGGGCGTAGGTCACCCGACCCGGCGTGAGGTAGGTGGCGGCCATCATCACGACACAGCTGAGGATCGTCTCCTCGCCCAGGACGCCGGCGGCGATCCGGTCCGCCCGGACGCCGTTCTGCATGGTCAGCACGGGGACGCCGGTGACCAACGGGCGCACCTGCTCCACGGCCGCAGCCAGATCGGTGATCTTCACGGCGAGCAGCGCGAGGTCGGGGGTGAAGTCCAGTCGCTCGCTGGCCTTGACGTGGATGGTCAGCGGCCCACTCGGCTGCTCGATCACCAGCCCGTCGCGCTGGATCGCCGCGACGTGCGCGGGCCGGCCGACCAGCGTCACGTCCTGGCCGGCGCGCGCGAGCAGCCCGCCGACCACGCTGCCCACGGCGCCGGCGCCCACCACCGCGACTCGCACGGGCCTCACCTCCCGCCTCATCATGGGCTCAGCTCATGGGCTCAGCCGACCGGCAGCTCCTCGACGGTGCCGTCCGGGCGGACGTGCAGCACCACCAGCGAGGCGCCGCCGTCCACACCGTCCGAGATGCGCCCGAGCAGGTCGAAGGCGACGGCCAGGAACGCGCCCGGATCCACGGTCGCCTCCGGCGGTAGCACCCCGGGCGCGCCGGCCTGGCCGCGCAGCATGAGCACCGCACCGGCCGCCGCGGGCACGCCGGTGCCCTCGCCCGCGCCGGCCGCCCGCGACGACAGCGAGAAGACGTAGCGGTGCGGCTCGCCGTCCTTGCTGCCGCCCACCTCGACCCGCAGGCAGCCGACCGGGCCGCTCAGCCCGGCCGAGGCGAGCAGCCCTGGCCGCGCGGCCTGCAGCCGGGCCGTGACGTCGTCGACGTCGACGTCCGGCAGCCCGGCCGCCACCAGCCGCTGGGTGAGCTGGAAGTAGGGCAGCGGCACGATCGTGCCGAGGTTGGTGACCCGGCGCACCCCGGGCAGGTGCACCGGCAGGGTGACCGTCTCCGGGTGCGGGTAGGGGAAGGCCCGCACCTGGCCGACGTCGCGGAAGTCGACCTCCTGCTCGAACGCCTGGCCGGAGGGCTCCAGCTGCCGCACGGTGACGAACGCACCGTCGACGAACAGCGGGACGTCGTGGGTCATGGCGTGGATCCGGTGGGCGATCACCGCGGCGCCCTCGTCCGGTTCGCCCCCGTGCACGTGGGCGATGTCGACCGACTCCACCTGGTCGAGCAGGGTGTCCGCGCACAGCCGGGCCAGCAGGTTGGACACCCCGGGGGAGTTGCCCATGCCGACCAGGGCCCGCACGCCGGCCGCCCGTGCCATGGCGTCGAGCGCGAGCATCCGCTGGGTCGGCTCGAGGTCGTCGCAGACGTCGAGGTAGTCGACGCCGGCCTCGATCGCCGCCTGCAGCGTCGGTGGCCCGTAGCGGTAGAACGGGCCGGCGCAGTTGACCACCAGGTCGGCGTCGGCCATCGCTGCGCGCAGCGCGGTGGGGTCGCCGATGTCGACGCCGAGGTGACGGACCCGGCCGGAGGCGGTGCGGCGCAGCTGTGTCGCCAGCGTGTCGGCCGCCTCCGCGTCCTGGTCGGCGACGACCAGGGTGTCGACCTCGGCCGCGGTCGCCAGGGCGCGGCAGGCCACCTCGCCCACGCCACCGGTTCCGCCGAGCACCAGCACCTCAGCCATGTCGCATCCCTCCGCCGCCGCCGCTGCGCCGTCGTCGTCCAGCATGACCGACTCGAGCGAGCTGCCGCCCGGGTCCAACGCATCTGCCCCGTCCAGCAAGCCGCGGAACCTGCACGCCGTTGGCGCAGGACAACAGATGAGGCCTGCCGGCGCCCCACCACGCCGCGTTTCGGTTCGGTCGCCGGCGGCGTGTGCTCCCGGCGTTCCCACGTCGTGGGGAGCAAGGTGGTGCCGTGTCGGTCGCCGTGGTGTTCGTGGCAGGCACCGCCATCAAGGGGGTCGCCGCGCGGATCTTGATGCGCGGGGTCATGCGGCGTCACCCGAACGCCTTCCTGGTCACCTTGGAGCAGTGGGGGGTCACCATCCC
>DATCDE010000365.1 GCA_036510875.1 Actinomycetes bacterium | reverse complement strand
GTGGTGTTCCTCGGCGAGGTCGTCCTGGTCATCTTCATCCTGGCCATGACCGGACGGGTGGCGGACGCCGTTCGCGGCGGCCCGACACCGAGGCTGGACGTCGTGGGCACGGTCCTGTCCGCGGGCGGCCTCGGTGTGGTCGTGCTCGGTGTGCTGGAGGCAAGCACCTGGGGCTGGCTCAAGCCGAAGGACTCCCCCGTCGAGCCGTTCGGCTTCGCCCTGACGCCGTTCGTGATCGCGCTGGGCGGGGTCCTGGTGTGGGGTTTCGCGGCTTGGCAGCGCCACCGCGAGAACGTGGGACGCGACCCGCTGGTGCACCTGAGCCTGATGAAGATCCCGCCGCTGCGCGCCGGGCTGGCTGGCCTGTTCAGCCAGAACATCATCCTGATGGGCGTCTTCTTCGTCATCCCCCTGTACCTGCAGCTGGTCCTGGGTCTCGACGCCCTGCAGACCGGCATCAAGATGCTGCCGGTGTCCATCGCGATGTTCCTCGCGGCCGCGATCGGTTCCCGGCTTTCCACCCGCTACTCCGTGCGCGGCATCGTCCGGACCGGTCTCACGCTCACCATGGTCGCCGCCCTCGCGCTGCTCGTCACGATCAAGCCCGACCTGAAGGACACAGCGTTCGCCATCTCGATGGGCCTGATCGGGGTGGGTATGGGCCTCATCGTCTCCCAGCTGGGAAACGTGGTGCAGTCGTCGGTCGACGCCTCGGGGCGCAGCGAGGCGGGTGGCCTGCAGTACACCGGCCAACAGCTGGGGTCGTCCCTGGGCGTCGCCTTGATCGGCGCGATCGTGCTCACCGGTCTGACCAGCGCGTTCGTGTCCAACATCTCCTCCGACCAGCGCATCAGCAGCGAGGTCTCCTCCCAGGTCGGGGTCGCGGTGGGCTCCGGGCTCGACTTCGTCTCGACCGCCCAGGTCCGCGCCGCCACCGAGCAGGCCGGACTCGACGCCGCCACCAGCGACGCGATCGTCGAGGACTACCAGAACGCACAGATCCAGTCCCTCAAGGTGGGCCTGCTAGTGGCTGCCTTCCTGGCACTGGGCTCCCTCGCGTTCACCCGCGATCTCCCCCACGAGTCGCCGCGCCCCGCAAGCACCCCGGTCGGGGCAGCCCCCGAGCCCGTCTAGACCACGGATGTCACCCCTCCCTGCCTTCGCACCCGGGTGGCTGACCCAATACGAGCGGGCCTCGTGGCGTTTCGACCTGGTCGCCGGGCTCACCGTCACGGCGATCCTCGTCCCGGAAGGGATGGCCTACGCTCAGCTCGCCGGGGTCGACCCCCAGGCCGCCTTCTACGCCGCCCCGGCGGCCCTGCTCCTGTACGCGCTGCTGGGCAGCTCCCGACAGCTGGTCGTGGCCGAGTCGTCGGCCGTCGCGATCACATCGGCTGCGACGATCAGCGAGCTGGCCCCGCAGGGCATCGCCGAGTACGTGACGCTGACCGCCGCCCGCGCCCTGCTCGCCGGACTGATCTCGATGGTCGCGGGACTCCTGAGGCTGGGGCGGATCGCCCGGCTCTTCTCGTCCTCCGTGCTGCTCGGGTTTCGTGTTCGGGCTGGCGCTGGTCATCACCGTGAAGCTGGTCCCGAAGATGCTCGGGATCGAGGGTGGAGAGCAGGAGTTCTTCAAGGCGCTGTGGCAGATCGTGACGGAGCTGCCGGACACCAGCGTCGTGACGTTGGCGGTCGGGCTCGCCTGCCTCGCCGGCATGCTCGCGCTCCAGCGGTTCCTGCCCAAGCGGCCGGCCGCCCTCGCGGTGCTGGTCGGCTCGCTGATCGCCTCGGCGGCGCTGAACCTGTCCGACCACGGGGTGGCCGTGGTCGGACCGCTGCCGTCCGGGCTCGCAGCGCCAGAGCTGCCAGGGGCCGGGTGGGACGCCTTCCCGCTGCTGATTACCGGCGCGTTCGGCATCGCGCTCCTCGCCTTCGCCGAGGCGATGGGGCCGGCGCAGCAGCTCGCCAGGGTGCACGGGTACGAGGTCGACGCCAATCGCGAGCTGGTCGCCATCGGTGCCGCGAACGCCGGCGCCGGCCTGTTCCAGGGCTTCTCGATCGGGGCCAGCCTCTCGAAGTCGGCGGCCAACGACCGGGCGGGTGCCCGCTCGCCCAGGTCGCTGGTCGTGGCCGCTGCGGCCACCGCCCTGGCCGCCCTCTTCCTGCCCCCCTTGTTCAAGGAGCTGCCGGAGGCGGCGCTCGGTGCGATCGTCATCGTTGCCGTCTTCGACATGGAACGGATCGCCCCCCGGAAGCGGCTGTGGCGGATCCGCCGGGCCGACTGCGTGCTCGCCCTCGTCGCCCCGGTGGGGGTCCTGGTGGTCGGCATCCTGCCCGGGCTGGCCATCGCCGTCGGCCTATCACTGGCAGTGATCGTCTGGCGGCCCGGTGAGGGACGCGTGCACATGGCCGGGCAGCACCCGAGCGGCACCGCGGACGTGGCGGCCGAGGTCGCAGCCACGCCCGGCCTGCTCGTCGTCCGCCCCCTGCAGATGCTGTTCTTCGTCAACGCTGCCGAGATCCGCGAAGCCGTCGCGGCCGCCGTGAAGAGCGCCGACCCCCGGCCGGACGTCGTCCTGCTCGACCTGGGTCTCACCCCGGATCTCGACGTCCCCGCCCTGGATGCGCTGTCCGACCTGAGCGAACGCCTGGAGAGCTCGGGAAGTCGACTGTGGCCGGTCACGAAGGACGACCTGGTGCTCGACCGGCTGACCATCGCTGGGGTCTCCCCCGCCCACCGCGTGCGGGTGTTCCCTTACGCAGCCGGCGCCGCGCTCACCGACCTCTCCCGGCACTCCAGCGACGGCGACGCCGCCCGGCACACCGTCCTCAACGACCTGCTCGCGTTCCTCGAGGTCCGCCGCCAGGACCCGGGCCTGGACGAGCGCGGTCGGCTGGTCCTCGAAGAGCTCGACAGCCGGATCCGGCAGGAGCTGCGGACCGGTTGACCGGGCGGGCCGCGGTTCGGGGGAGTGCGCGCCCTGCGGTATCGTTGGCGCCCGATCGGTGCCCCAGTAGTGGCCCCGTCTCCGGCCAGGTAGCTCAGTTGGTACGAGCGTCCGACTGAAAATCGGAAGGTCGGCGGTTCGACCCCGCCCCTGGCCACCACATAACCGCAGGTCAGCAACGCGGCGCCTCCGGCGCACCGTGGTGCGCGAAGATTCGCGGCGCTCGACGTGTTTCTTATGCAATTTGTACAGCGCACCGCGAATCTTCGCGTCAGGGCCCCTGATCCTTGATCCAGAACCGCCTGCAAGATCAACTTGTCACAGATGTGTCACAAGCCGCGACGGCGTCCAGGGCAGCCATGGCGTCGTGGGCGTCGTCCTCGAACATGTGGGCGTAGATCCGCTGGGTGACGACGGGGTGGTGTCCCTTGACGCCGGCAACCGCGACCACCGGGATGCCGGCCGCAAGTAGCAGACTGATCGCCGAGTGGCGGCAGTCGTGGAGCCGGATCCGCCTGAGTCTGGCGCCCGCGATGATCCACTGGAACTCGGCGCTGCAGGTGTCGGGGTGCATAGGCTCCCCGATCTCGTTCGTGGCGAGGTAACCGAAGTCGCGGTAGAAGCTGCCGGCAGCCGCTCGCTCGCCGGCTTGGACGTCGCGCGTGTACCGGATGGCCTGGACTGCAAAGGGAGCCAGTGGCGCTCGACGGCGGCTGCGCGTTGATTTCGGATCTCCCTCAGCCACGGTGCCTCCGGCGCGGCCGAGCGACACCGGGGACCGCCGAACAGTACGAAGGGCCGGGCGCTGTCGAGGTCCACGTCGGACCACCGGAGGCCGAGCACCTCACCTCGGCGCAGCCCAGACATCGTCAGGGCCCACGGACCCGCCAACCGGTGGGTCGCGGTGGCGTCCAGGAAGGCTCGGGCCTCCTCTGCGGTCCAGACCTCGAACTCCTGCTGGCGCTTGGGCATCCGGTCGACGAGTCGGGCGACGGTACGCTGCAGCGATCCCTCACGCACGGCGGAGTCGAGGGACTGGCGTAGGAGCCCGAGGGTCAAGTTGACCGTGCGCGGTGCCCGTCCGTTGGCGACCATCTCCTCCACGAGCGCGGTGACGTCCTTCTTGGTCACCAGGTCGAGACGCTTCGCCCCGAAGGCACGGAACGCGGGCTGCAGCCCGACGCGTTAGCCCTCGACGGTCTTGGGGCGGACCGCGTGGCGCCTCGAACGCAGCCATGAATCCACGTACTCGGCGAACGTCTGCTCGGACTTCGGCACGTACGCACCCGTCGTTACATCGGCCCTCGTCCTGGCCAAGCCGATCCCTGCACCAATCGAGACACCGAGACCGGTCCACCAAGACTCGGACTTGGTTGGGGTCACATTGTGTCTGGCCATGATCAGCCGTCTTCCTTTTGGGTCAGCATCCACAGCCTGCCGCTCAGGTCGCCACTCAACCAGAGGCGAAAGGCCGATGGGCCCGTGAACCGCCGCTCCGAAGCGCGACGAACCTCACCGGCTGCCTGTTCGAACGGCTGGACGACCCGCCCGCGATCGGCATCACTTCGGCGCGCGCGAGTTCGCGCTGGCCATCGGCGGACGCGCAAAGAAATGGCGGAAGGCCCGTCCCCGGTGGGGCGGGCCTCCTGTCATTCCGTCGAGGCGCTCATGGCCTCCGCGTCGATGCAAGTTGCGGGGCATCCAGACGTTCCCGACACGGACCCGAAAGGGCTTTCCGACCCTCCCGACTACCGCACCTGAATTGTACTCCCGGCAGGCCTGACGAGCTCATCGAGCGGTCACCTGCGCGCTCAGGGGCTTCTCGTGCCGCGTAGACGACGCGTAAACAGGTGGGCACATCAGAGCGGTCGGTCAAGTTGGGCCGGCGGGGTTCGCGAACTCCTGAGGGGTCGCGGTCCGGGCATGCCGGGGTGTCCGAGCAGTCCGCGGGGTCCGGCCGGTGAACGGATGACCAGTAACACCCTTGTTCGGACGGGCCCGCCGTGGGCGGAGATGGCGCTCGAGTCGGACCCTTTCCGGCCCGTCGGACTCTTGGTTAGGCGCGGTATTCGGGGTTGGGGTGGTCTTGGTCGCTCAGGTCCCAGTTCGCGGTGCGATTCCCGTAAGCGGGAACGCCACCCCCGTCGACTAGTCGGCGGGCGGTGTGGAGCAGGTTCCACGTGGCGAAGACGGTGTTGCGCGTGGTCCAGTGGTTGCGGGCGCCCTGGTTGTCCTCGTCGCGGTACGACGGCCCGGGTCCCGCCTCGCCCGTCCAGTAGGCGTCCGCTTGAGGTGGGATCGTGAAGCCGATGTGCGACAGCGCGTAGAGCATCTGTGCCGCGCAGTGCTTGCCGCCGTCCTCGTTTCCGGTGATCAGCGCTCCACCGGTCTTGCCGTAGTACGACCACTGGCTCGCGGCGTTGAGCTCGCTGGACCAACCGTAGAGCCGCTCGATCATCAGACGCGTCATCGAGGACTGGTCCCCAAGCCAGATCGGCGTGGCAAGCACGACGATGTCGGCGGGTTCGATGAGCTCGCGGTAGATCGCGGGGAAGTCATCGGTCGGCCATCCGCGCTCGCGCATGTCGGGATACACGCCAGGCGGGATGACATGGTCGACTGTGCGCACTTCGTCGACCTGGGCTCCCACGCCGCGCAGGATGTGGGAGCTGATCTCGATCAGAGCGTCGGTGTGGCTCACCTCGGGCGACCGTTTGAGAGTGCCATTGAGGAAGACAGCTCGCAGGTCGGTGTAGTCCGTGGTGTTCGCGGCGATCTCGGAATCGATGAACGCTTTGACTGAATCGGGAAGCATGAACGGTCCCTCGGGTTCGTGGGTCTTCCAGCCTGATCACCTGCACTCAACACCACGTCGGCCCGCCAGGGACCAAGAATCCCTTACGAAACTGTGACTCCCGCGTCTCGACGCTCCAGCCGGCGCCCATAGACGGTTCGGCGCACGCGGCAGCTGCCTCGATCTGGCGCTCGGGCAAGCGATGGTCGGCGTCTCCATTCAGGTCGAGAAGGAACCGGCCAATACCGCCCGCGTGCGGCTTCTGCTTCGCAAGACCATCAGGCCGTGGCAGCGCGGTCTTCCCGGCGCTTCTGTTCAGGTGTCCCTACTTCGTGCCGACGATGCAGCAGGCCACGCCTGGAATCCTCACCTTGCCGTTTGACTCGTAGGTGCTGACCTTGGCGATGACGGCCGTCGCGATCCGCTCCCGCGCCGGTTCGTCGACCTGCTGAAGCGCTGCAACTGCAAGCGAGACGTGCTCGCTGATCATCTCCCAATACTGCGCGGGCGATCGCGTCACGAGTTCGACGTCGACGTCCCACTCGGCCACGTCGCGCAGCCCCGCAGCCTCGTACAGGGCACTGACATATCCCGGGGCAGCGCACCGGAACATATTCGGCCCGTCCGGGTCGGGTGGCACCAGCACCGCCTCCGACGCGATTGCCTGCATGGCGATCGTCGTCCACGGATTCTCCTCGGGCTTGACCCATACCGACGAGCACAGACGTCCGCCCGGCTTGAGCACGCGCGCGAACTCGGCGGTCGCTTTGGCGACGTCGGGAAGGAACATGTACCCGAACCGCACCGAGATAGTGTCGAATGTCGCGTCACCGAATGGCAGGTCGTCGGCGCTGCACACCTTGGTCTCAAAGTTGGTGATCCCTTGCGCGTTCGCTCGTCGCGTCGCGATGTCGAGCATCTCAGCTGCAAGGTCGGTCAGAACGACGTGTCCTCTCGGCGCAAGCTTGGCGACGGTCAGCCCCGGCTCACCAGTGCCCGCGGCGATATCGAGATGCTGCTGATCATCGGCGATGTCGAGACGGTCGATCATCGCTGTGCCGACCGGGCCCAGCTGATCCATGATGACCGAGTCCCACTTCTCCCAGCCCGCAGAAAGCCCGGCCCACGTCGCTCGCTGAACGTCTCGAATCTCATCGCCGCTCGGCATCGGCCCTCCCGCTATCGGATGCGTCCATCGAACACGAAGGAACTCGTTGGCGGGAGTGCATAGTGCCCACTCGTGCTGCTCCGGGGCACGCAGAAGTGATGCCGTTAGCGTGCGCCGCTGAGGGTGCACGCGATGTGCCGATGGGGCGTGCCGCTGAGGCGGCACGCGAAGTGCCGAGAGGTTGCGGCGCTTGGATCGGCCCTAAGCGGCTCGATTCGGCTCATTGGCCGGACCGGTGCAGGGGCACAGTGCCATCCAGAGCATGACGGCGAGGATTGGAACGACTACCCAGTTGAGGGCTGCCCCGGGGGCTGTGCCCACCGTCTCAATGGGCTTGAGGTGTCCGGCCATTGAGCGAAGG
>DATCDE010000364.1 GCA_036510875.1 Actinomycetes bacterium | reverse complement strand
AGCCGAGCCGGTCCCCGCTGGTCACCCCCGACCCGCCCGACCTGGACGACGTGCAGCGGGACGGCCGCCTCGACCTGCTGGCAGGCGAGGCCGAGCTGGAGGGCCTGCAGGCCCGCGCCGCGAGCAGCCGCTCGGTCACCGCCCTGCTCGGCTGGTGCCCGGCGGAGGCCGTCCCCGAGGTCGCCGCCCGGCTGGCCACGCTCGGCGGGTCGCTGGTGCCGCTGCCGCGGCCGGCCGGGGTGGACCCGCCCACGCTGCTGCCGCGGCGCGGCGGCGTGAGACGGTCGTTCGCGCCGCTCGTGGACACCTACGCGACCGTGCCCTACGCCGACATCGACCCGACCGTGGTGGCCGGGCTGGCCTACATCGTTATGTTCGGGATGATGTTCGGCGACCTCGGGCACGGGCTGCTGCTCGTGGGGGCAGCACTCCTGCTGCGCACCGGCCGGCCGCGCCGGTTCGCGTCGGCCCAAGGGGTCTGGCCGTTCGTCGCCGGGGCCGGGCTGGCCGCCTCCATGTTCGGCGTCTTGTACGGGGAGTTCTTCGGCCCCACCGGGGTGCTGCCCGTGCTGTGGCTGTCGCCGCTGGAGGAGCCGGTCCTGTTACTGCTCGCGGGGCTGGGTTTCGGCGCGCTGCTTCTGGCCGGCGCGTACGGGCTCGGGGTGGTCAACCGCTGGCGTGAGGGCGGGCTGGCGCTGGCGCTCTACTCGCCGTCCGGCATCGCTGGAGCCACCGTGTTCCTGGGGCTGGCGGTCGTGGTGGCCGGCTGGTGGTTCGACCTCGGCGCGCTCACTGCCCTCGGCGTGCTCGTCGCCGTGGTCGGGCTGGTGCTCGCCGCGGTGGGCCTGTACACCGGCTCGGGCGGTGGCGGCGCGGGGGTGGCCCAGACCGGCGTCGAGCTGTTCGACCTGGTCGTGCGACTGGCCTCGAACCTGGTGTCGTTCGCCCGGCTGGCCGCGTTCGGCCTGATGCACGCGGCGCTGGGCGCGGTGGTCTGGGACGGCGCCTCCGGCCTGTTCGCCCGCGGCGGCCTGGCCTGGCTGGCCGGGGCCGTCGTCTTCGTGGGCGGCAACCTAATCGCGTTCGCGCTGGAGGCGCTGGTGGCCGGCGTCCAGGCGCTGCGCCTGGAGTACTACGAGCTGTTCTCGCGGGTGTTCGAGTCCGAGGGCCGTCCGTTCGCGCCCTGGCATCTGCCGACCGAGCAGACATTGGAGGAAGTGCAGCCATGACCTGGTTGATGGCTCTGCCCGTTCTGGTCGTCGGGGCGCTCGCAGTGGCCGCGCTGCTGCGCCGGCGCGGCACCGGCGCGGTGAAGGTCCTCCTCGCCGGCGACGCCCTGCTCCTCGTGGCAGCGCTGGTGGTGCTGGCGCTGGCCCTGTCTGCGGGCCCGGCCGCCGCGGCACCGGTGGCCACCGCGACCACGACAGCCAGCTCGGCCTCGTGGGCCGCCCTGATCGGTGCGGCCATCGCGGTGGCCGGCTCGTCCATCGGCGCGGCGATCGCCGTGGCGTACACCGGCGCGGCCGCGCTGGCCGCGCTGAGCGAGCGGCCCGAGCTGTTCGGCCGGTCCATGGTGATCGTGGGTCTGGCTGAGGGGATCGCGATCTACGGGCTGGTCGTCGCGATCATCCTGATCGGCAAGGCCTGATCGATGGGCGGCGTCGTGGCCATCGGGACCCGTGGGCGGGTGCAGGCGTTCGCCCTCGCCGGGGTGGACTGGCGCGACGCGACGACGCCGGCCGACATCCGGGCGGCGTGGGCGTCGCTGCCCCAGGGCACCGTGCTGGTCCTGCTCACCCCGGAGGCCCGTCAGGCCCTGGACGGCGAGCTGGCCACGGTGAGCGGCCGGCCGCTGTGGGTGGAGCTGCCGCCGTGAGTACTGTCACCCCTTCGGTCCCCGCGGCCAGCCTGGTCGACGCGCTGGCCGCGGTGCGGGCCGAGCTGCTCCGGCGGGCCGGCGAGGAGGTCGCGCAGCGGGTGCGGGAGGCCACCGCCGCGGCCGAGGAGAGCGTGCGGCAGGCCGAGGAGGAGGCCGCGCGGATCCTGGCTGAGGCCCGGGCCGAGGGCGCCGCGGACGCCTCCTCGGCCGCGGCCGCGCAGGAGGCCCGCAGCTGGCGGACCGCCCGTGCCGCCGTGCTGGCCGCGCGGTCCGCGGCCTACGACGAGCTGGTGCAGCGCAGCGCTGACGCGCTGCGCGGCGAGCCGGTCGACCGG
>DATCDE010000363.1 GCA_036510875.1 Actinomycetes bacterium | reverse complement strand
CTGCCCACCAGCGATACCGTCGCCCACGGTGGCCTCCCTTCCTCGATGGGCCGTCAGTAACCGCAGTTTCCTGCGGAACTCACGGGGAGCGGGAGGCCCCGCCCCGTTATGGCATCAGTTCAGGTACATCCGCTCATCGGCGTGAGTGCAACCTCCAGCGCTCGGCAAGGGCCGGCTTGACGACTGCGGATGGCGCTCTGCACATCTACACGTAGGTGCGGCGGATCGCATCCTACGGGCGAGGCTTGTCACCGCCGAGCAGACGGACAATCCAGCGTTGGAAGGCGCTGAGCTCTCCTGCCTCGGATCGCCCTGAGCCCGAGCCAGCCAGGGGGCGTCGGGCTTCGGCGGCCTTCACATCCGGAACCAGGACCGGGACGCCCTGCGCCTGCAGTGCCACCTCCAGCCCAGCCATGTCGTCGCCTGACACCGAAGCCTTCACTCCGTGGCTTCGGAGCATGCCCGTGATCATCTCCGCTTCCACTCGGGAGCCGAGGACGGCCACCACCACCACGCTCACCCTTCGATTGTCGCCCGGCAGAGGCCGAGACCAGATCCGCACCTGCCGCCGGGCGCTGGAGCGGACGCCGCTCATCCCCACCGCCCGACGAGACCGCCGGTATGCGCGCTGAAACGTCACGTCGGCTCGGTCAGTGGGAGCGCGAGGGCAGGGCGAAGATCCAGATCGAAACTTCTTGCCGAGCGGGTGCTTGATCCGGCTCCCGCGGATCCAACGAAGCGCCCGTGTGAACATCTGGTGAGAACCGTCGGGCTGGCTTCACCGGGGCGAGGTGTGGTTAGGCTGACCACTCCACTTCGGACCCGGGGAGATCGCGATGCCGCAGGACAGGCCGAACATCCTGGTGATCTGGGGTGACGACATTGGGATCTCGAATCTCAGCTGCTACAGCGACGGGCTGATGGGTTACCGCACGCCGAACATCGACCGGATCGCGGAGGAAGGGGCGCGGTTCACCGACTACTACGGGGAGCAGAGCTGCACCGCGGGTCGGGCGGCGTTCATCACCGGGCAGAACCCGATCCGTACCGGGCTGACGAAGGTCGGGCTGCCCGGTGCCGAGCTCGGGATGCAGTCGACCACGCCGACTGTCGCGACGGCGCTCAAGGCGCAAGGGTATGCGACCGGTCAGTTCGGGAAGAACCACTTCGGCGACCGTGACGAGCACCTGCCGACGATGCACGGCTTCGACGAGTTCTTCGGCAACCTGTACCACCTCAACGCGGAGGAGGAGCCCGAGCTCGACGACTACCCGAAGCCGGAGGACTTCCCGGACTTCCGGACGAAGTTCGGTCCGCGCGGGGTCCTGCACACCTGGGCCAACGGTGACGGGACCCAGCGCATCGAGGACACCGGTCCGCTGACCCGGAAGAGGATGGAGACCGTCGACGACGAGTTCATCGAGGCTGCGACGGAGTTCATCCGAGACAAGGCGGAGTCGCAGACGCCGTTCTTCGTGTGGTTCAACTCCACGCACATGCATTTCCGCACGCATACCAAGCCGGAGAGCCGCGGCCAGGCGGGTCGGTGGCAGTCGGGCTACCACGACACGATGATCGACCACGACGCGCAGGTCGGTGAGCTGCTCGGGCTCCTCGACGAGCTCGGGCTCGCCGAGGACACGATCGTCCTCTACTCGACCGACAACGGGCCGCACATGAACTCGTGGCCGGACGCCGGCATGACGCCGTTCCGTGGCGAGAAGAACACGAACTGGGAAGGGGCCTATCGAGTGCCCGCCGTGGTGCGCTGGCCGGGACGCATCCCGGCGCGGACCGTGCTCAACGGGATCATGAGCCACAACGACTGGTATGTCACGTTGCTCGCCGCCGCTGGCGTCCCGGACATCGCCGACCAGCTCAAGGCGGGTGCGGAGCTGAACGGAACGACGTACCGCGTGCACCTCGACGGTCACAATCAGCTGCCGTACATCACGGCCGACGTTGACTCGAGTCCGCGGGACTTCTTCTTCTACGTCAGCGACGACGGCGACCTGCTCGCGGTCAGGTACGACAACTGGAAGATGGTGTTCATGGAGCAGCGTGTCGTCGGCACGCTGCAGGTCTGGGCCGAGCCGTTCACCGAGCTGCGCGTGCCGAAGATTTTCAACCTGCGAACCGACCCCTACGAGCGCGCCGACCACACCTCCAACACCTACTGGGACTGGATGCTCGACCACGCGTTCCTGCTGGTCCCGGCGCAGGCGTTCGTCGCGCAGATGGCGGCGTCGTTCCTGGAGTTCCCGCCGACCCAGAAGCCGGCGTCGTTCGGCATCTCCCAGGCGCTGGCCAAGCTGCAGGCCGGGCTCCCAAGCGCATGAGCCATCGGCACGACATGTCGCCGGCCGTGGCCCCTCCGGGCGGACCGCCGGCGGGCGACATGGTGTGGGTCCCCGGCGGCACATTCCTGATGGGGTCGGACGCGCATTACGCCGAGGAGGCGCACGCGCGTGCCGTGGAGGTGTCCGGCTTCTGGCTCGGGCGGACGACCGTCACGAACGCCGACTACGCGAGGTTCGTCCAGGACACCGGCTACGTCACGGTCGCGGAGCGCCCGCTTGACCCGGCCGACTTCCCCGGAGCCCCCGCGGAGAACCTCGTCCCCGGCTCGATGGTGTTCACCCGCACCCCCGGGCCGGTCGACCTGCGTCACCTCAGCCAGTGGTGGACGTGGACCCCGGGAGCCTGCTGGCGGCACCCCGAAGGCCCGAGGACGGACGTCGTGGGCCGCGAGGACCACCCGGTCGTCCACGTTGCGCACGAGGACGCCGTGGCCTACGCCACCTGGGCGGGGCTCAGGCTGCCGACCGAGGCCCAGTGGGAGCGCGCCGCCCGCGGCGGCCTCGAAGGCACCACATACACCTGGGGGGACGAGCCCGAGGAGCCGGACGAGCGGCGTGCGCACTACTGGCACGGCGACTTCCCCTGGCGGGCCGAGCCCGGCTATGGCACGACCGCGCCCGTCGGGACCTACCCGCCCAACGGCTACGGGCTGTCCGACATGGCAGGCAACGTCTGGGAGTGGACCAACGACTGGTACGTCGAGACCCGCTTCGCCGACATGGCACCCTGCTGCGCCCCCCGTGACCCCCGCGGCGGCACACCCGAGGAGAGCCTCGACCCGCGGCAGCCGCAGTTCCGCGTGCCGCGCAAGGTCATCAAGGGCGGCTCGTTCCTCTGCGCCGACTCCTACTGCCTGCGCTACCGACCGGCCGCTCGACGCCCGCAGATGATCGACACCGGCATGAGCCACATCGGCTTCCGATGCGCGGCCGAGCCGTCGCGCATCGGAAGCACGACCTGACCCATTGCACCGGTCGTCGATTGGCCGAGCAGCTCGGCCCTCAGTCCCGTTCCACACCGGCGGATGCGAGCGCGATCGGCATCACGTCGGTGCGCCCGGAGACTTCCTGTTCGAGGTTGCTCGACGTCCGCACTGTCTCCGAAGGCCCGGGGCCGGGGGCCCGCCGTCTACAGGCGGAGCTGCTGGGTGGAGCCGTGGTAGGTGAGGGTGAAACTGCTGACCGGCTTGGGAACGTAGAAGACCAGGGATCCCTTGACGGTCTCGCCCGGGGCCAACTG
>DATCDE010000362.1 GCA_036510875.1 Actinomycetes bacterium | reverse complement strand
GAACGCCCGCCGGTTCCAGCGCTCAGCCCGCCGGCTGGCCATGCCGGAGCTGCCCGAGGACCTCTTCATCGAGGCGATCGACGCACTCGTGCAGGCCGACGCGGCCTGGGTCCCCAGCGAGCCGGACCACTCGCTGTACCTGCGCCCGTTCATGTTCGCCACCGAGGTCGGGCTGGGCGTGCGGCCGGCAAACTCCTACCTGTTCATGCTCATCGCAGCCCCGGCCGGTGCCTACTTCAAGGGCGGCATCAAGCCGGTGACCGTGTGGCTGTCCGAGGAGTACACCCGTGCGGCGCCCGGTGGCACCGGCGAGGCCAAGTGCGCCGGCAACTACGCGGCGTCGCTCATCGCCCAGGCCGAGGCTGCGGCCAAGGGCTGCGACCAGGTCGTGTGGCTCGACGCCGTGAAGCACCGCTTCGTCGAGGAGATGGGCGGCATGAACCTGTACTTCGTCCGCGGCTCCGGGGCGGACGCCAGGGTCATGACGCCGGCGCTCACCGGCACGCTGCTGCCAGGCGTGACGAGGGACTCGCTGCTCGCCCTCGCGGCCGATCTCGGCTTCGGCGCCGAGGAGGGCCGGATCAGCACCGACGAGTGGCGCGCCGGCAACGCCTCGGGCGAGATCACCGAGGTGTTCGCCTGCGGGACCGCCGCGGTGATCACCCCGGTCGGCGAGGTCCGGTCGACCAGCCACTCGTGGGCCGTGGCCGACGGCCAGCCCGGCCCGGTGACGATGCGGCTGCGTGCGGCGCTGCTCGACCTGCAGACCGGCGCTGCGCCGGACGCGCACAGCTGGCTCCGCTCGGTCCCGTCCCGCTGACCCGCCGCTGACCTGCCGCTGGCCTGCTCAGGACGCCGCCGCGGACGGCGAAGCCGCGGTGGACGCTGACCCGGTGGCGGTCGTCGGTGCGGCGGATGCGCTGTCGGTGCTGCCAGGCGTCGGCTGCGTGCTCGACGTCGACGGCTCCCCGGTCGCGGTCGGTGATGTGCGGCCGGACGGCGTCGGCGAGCCGGTGGCCGAGGCGGACGTGGCCGCCGACCCGGCGGCCGAACCGCTGAGCCGCGGCGTGAGGATCCCGGGGGCCGGGCCGAGCCCGGACCAGGGGTCCCCGGCCAGCGCGGGGAACGGCGCCGGGTGGGCGCCCGGCAGCGG
Organism: Actinomycetes bacterium; assembly: GCA_036510875.1. NCBI lineage: Bacteria > Bacillati > Actinomycetota > Actinomycetes > Actinomycetes bacterium. The sequence goes on along the minus strand of DATCDE010000362.1, from coordinate 7,903 downwards.
CGGCGAGCAGGCGCGGACGGCGTCGGCCACCAGCTCGACCCGGGCCTGCAGGCCGCGGGTGTTCGGGTGCACGCCGTCCGAGATCAGCCAGTCGGGGTGGGCGTTGACGGTCCCCACCCAGTCCACCACGCGCAGCGTGGCGGTGCGCTGGGCGGTCTCCGCCAGCACCGCGTTGAAGGCCACGTCGTCGGCTCGGACGTCGGCCCGGCGGTACACCGTCGGCCACAGCACGCAGCGCTGCGGGCCGGCAAGCGCCAGGACGTCGTCCACCTGAGAGCGGAAGGTGTCCATGGCGAGCGCGCCATCGTTGGTGCCGGCGCTGACGACGAGGACCGAGGGCAGCGGCGCCAGCCGGGCGTAGTTGCGCAGCGCGCCGAGGATGGCCGCCGTGCCGCGGCCGACCTGGGCGACCACGCGGACCGAGCGGTCGGGCAGGGCGGTCGCCAGCCCCGGGTCGAGGTCGAGGGCGAGCGAGTCGCCGATGACCAGCACGTTGGCCCCGGGCGCCACGAGGGGGCCGGCCACCGTGCTGGACGTCGCGGCCGACGCAGCCGCCGTCGTCGTCGGGCTCTCGTCCGGGCCGAGACTGGCGGCCGCCTCGCTGGCCGGCAGGGGGCCACCGCCGGACCACGTGGCCAGCGCAACCGAGCCCAGGGCCACGACGGCGAACGCGGCCGTCCCGCCGATCACCCATCGCTGCCGGACGACGGCGACACGGTCGCGGTGCCGTCCACCCAGCCGTTCACCCAGGCCGCCCACGCCGTCGACCCTACTGACTCCCCGACTGGAGGTCCTTCGTGCGGGGAGGGGGAGAAGGGTGTGCCACACTGCTGGGGTGCTTCGCACCGTCGTCATCATTAGTTAGGCGCGCCGGGGACCCCCCGACGCGCAGGCCTCTCGCATCCCGCGAGGGGCCTTCTTCGTTAGCGGAGCTCGGCACCGGTTCCTGGTGCCGAACTCCGGTGCAGGACCTGAGGAGACCCCATGGCACGCGTCGAGGACGCCTTCCACGTCTACGACACCACGCTGCGCGACGGCGCCCAGCAGGAGGGCCTGAACCTGTCGGTCGCCGACAAGCTCACCATCGCGCGGCACCTGGACGGGCTCGGGGTCGGCTTCATCGAGGGCGGCTGGCCGGGCGCCAACCCCAAGGACACCGAGTTCTTCGCCCGGGCCCGCGACGAGCTGAAGCTGGAGAACGCGCTGCTGTGTGCGTTCGGCTCCACCCGGCGTCCCGGCGGCGTCGCCGCCGACGACCCCATGGTGGCCGCGCTGCGCGAGTCCGGGGCACCGGTGGTCACCCTGGTCGCCAAGGCGCACGACCGGCACGTCCAGCTCGCCCTGCGCACGACGCTGGACGAGAACCTGGCGATGATCTCGGACACGGTGGCCCACCTCGTCGCCGAGGGCCAGCGGGTCTTCCTGGACGCCGAGCACTTCTTCGACGGCTACCACTCGAACCCGGCCTACGCGATGCAGGTGCTGCGGGTCGCCATGGATGCCGGAGCCGACGTCGCCGTCCTGTGCGACACCAACGGCGGGATGCTGCCCGGTGAGCTCACCGACGTCGTGGGTGAGGTGCTCGCGGCGTCGTCGGCCCGGCTGGGCATCCACTGCCACGACGACACCGCCTGCGCCGTGGCCAACACCCTGGCCGCCGTGGACGCCGGCGTCACGCACGTTCAGGGCACCGCCAACGGCTACGGCGAGCGCTCGGGCAACGCCAACCTGTTCAGCGTGGTAGCCAACCTGCAGCTGAAGAAGGGCTTCCCCGTCGTCCCGGACGCCGCGCTGGCCGACATGACCCGCATCGCGCACGCGGTGTCCGAGGTGACCAACGTGGCACCCAACCAGCACCAGCCGTACGTGGGCCTGTCGGCGTTCGCGCACAAGGCCGGCCTGCACGCCAGCGCCGTCAAGGTGGACCCGATGCTCTACCAGCACATCGAGCCGGCGCTGGTGGGCAACGACATGCGGATGCTCGTCTCCGACATGGCCGGGCGGGCCTCGATCGAGCTGAAGGGCCGCGAGCTCGGCTACGACCTCAGCGACGACCGGGACGCCCTCACCCGGGTGGTCACCAAGGTCAAGGACCTCGAGTCGCGGGGCTGGACGTTCGAGGCGGCCGACGCGTCGTTCGAGCTGCTGCTGCGCGACGAGGTGCTCGGCTCGCGCAAGCGGCACTTCACCGTCGAGTCGTGGCGGGCCATCGTCGAGCAGCGCACCGACGGCACCGTGGTGAGCGAGGCGACCGTCAAGGTGCACGCCGGGGGCGAGCGGATCATCGCCACCGGCGAGGGCAACGGCCCGGTGAACGCCCTCGACAACGCGCTGCGGCTGGCCCTGCGGGGGATCTACCCCGAGCTGGCGGCGCTCGAGCTGGTCGACTACAAGGTGCGCATCCTCGAGGGCAGCCAGGGCACCGGCGCGATCACCCGGGTGCTCATCGAGACCTCGGACGGCGCCACCGAGTGGGACACCGTCGGGGTGCACGAGAACGTCATTGCGGCGTCCTGGATGGCGATCGAGGACGCCGTCGCCTACGGCCTGCTGCGCGCCGGTCGCGACGCCGCCCCCTGATCAGTTGTCAGGGTGAGGACGACGTATAGCTCGTCCTCACCCTGACAGGTCGGAGCACGGCGCCCGGTAACGTTGCCCCCGTGCGTATCGCCCGATTCTCCGTGTCCGACCAGGTGGCCTTCGGCAAGATCGACGAGGCGCCCGGCGGGACCTTCATCACCGCCATCGACGGCCACCCGTTCGGCCCGTTCGAGCTGAGCCGGGCACGGTTCCCGCTGAGCGAGGTGAAGCTCCTCGCGCCGGTGCTGCCGAGCAAGGTGGTGGCCATCGGCAAGAACTACGCCGAGCACGTGCGCGAGATGGGCGGCTCCGAGCCGCCGGCCGAGCCGGTCATTTTCATGAAGCCGTCCACCTCGGTGATCGGCCCGGACGACCCGATCGTGCTGCCCGCCCTGTCGGCCGAGGTGCACCACGAGGCCGAGCTGGCCGTGGTCATCGGCCGGCTGGTCCGCGAGGTGCCGGTCGAGCGGGCCCTCGACGCCGTTCTCGGCTACACCTGCGCCAACGACGTCACCGCCCGTGACCTGCAGCGCAGCGACGGCCAGTGGACCCGGGCCAAGGGCTTCGACACGTTCTGCCCGCTCGGCCCGTGGGTGGTCACCGACCTCGACGCCAGCGACCTGGAGATCGAGTGCCGGGTGGACGGCGAGCTGCGCCAGCACGGTCGCACCTCCGACCTGCTGCGCGGCGTGCCCGAGCTGATCTCCTACGTGAGCGCGGTCATGACCCTGCTGCCCGGCGACGTCCTGCTCACCGGCACCCCGGCCGGGGTCGGCCCGCTGCACGACGGGGAGAAGGTCAGCGTGGCCATCGAGCGGATCGGCACCCTGAGCAACCCGGTGGTGACGGCGTGAGCGACGTCCGGGTCCGGTTCTGCCCGTCACCGACGGGCAACCCGCACGTCGGCATGGTCCGCACCGCGCTGTTCAACTGGGCCTACGCCCGGCACACCGGCGGCACCTTCGTGTTCCGGATCGAGGACACCGACTCGGCGCGGGACACCGAGGACAGCTACCACCAGCTGCTCGAGGCGCTCGGCTGGCTCGGCCTGGACTGGGACGAGGGCCCCGAGGTCGGCGGCCCGTATGAGCCGTACCGGCAGTCGCAGCGGCTCGAGGTCTACGCCGACGTCGCGCGCCGACTGGTCGAGGCCGGATTCGCCTACGAGTCCTTCTCCACCCCCGACGAGGTCGAGGCCCGGCGCCGGGCCCGCGGCGAGGACCCCAAGCTCGGCTACGACAACGCCGACCGCGACCTCACCCCCGAGCAGCGCGAGGCGTTCCGGGCCGAGGGCCGGCTGCCCGTGCTGCGGATGCGGATGCCTGACCGGGACTGGACCTGGGACGACCTGGTGCGCGGCCCGATCTCCTTCGCGCACGAGCACGTGCCCGACTACGTCATCGTCCGGGGCAATGGCGAGCCGCTGTACACGCTGGTCAACCCAGTGGACGACGCGCTCATGCACATCACCCACGTGCTGCGCGGCGAGGACCTGCTCTCCTCGACGCCGCGGCAGCTGTTCATGTACGAGGCGCTGGCGGCGATCGGCGTCACGGAGGGCGCCACCCCGATGTTCGGGCACCTGCCCTACGTCATGGGCGAGGGCAACAAGAAGCTGTCCAAGCGCGACCCGCAGTCTTCGCTCAACCTGTACCGGACGGAGGGCTACCTGCCGGAGGGCCTGCTCAACTACCTGGCCCTGCTGGGCTGGTCGATGGGCGACGACGTCGAGCTGTTCTCCATGCCGGAGATGGCCGCGGCGTTCGACCTCGACCGGGTGAGCGCGAACCCGGCGCGGTTCGACCTGAAGAAGTGTCAGGCCATCAACGCCGAGCACGTGCGGATGCTCGACCCGGACGATCTCACCGCGCGGATCCTGCCGTTCCTGCAGGGCCCCGGGCTGCTGCCGGACGAGCCGACCGACGAGCAGCGGGCCCTGCTGCGGGCCGCCGTCCCGCTCGTGCAGACCCGGATGACGCTGCTCACCGAGGCGGTGGGCATGCTGGGGTTCCTCTTCGTCGACGACGCCGCGCTCGAGCTGGAGGAGGCATCGGTGGCGGCGCTGCCGGACGACGCGGCCGCCACGCTGTCGGTCGCCTACGACGCGCTCGTGCAGTTCGAGCACTGGACCGCGGCCGACATCGAGGGCGCCCTGCGGGTGTCCCTCGTCGACGGCCTGGGCCTGAAGCCCAAGACCGCCTTCACCCCTGTGCGGGTGGCCGTCACCGGGCGCCGGGTGTCCCCGCCGCTGTTCGAGTCGATGGAGCTGCTCGGCCGGGAGTCGTCGCTGTCTCGGCTGCGCTCCGCGCTGGCCAAGCTGTCAGGGTGACGACGAGCCAGACGTCGTCCTCACCCTGACAGGTGCGAGGGGGGTGGCGTGAGCGTCACGGCCGTGGTGTTCGACGTCGACGGGACGCTGATCGACCACGACCACGCCCGTCGCGAGGGGTTCGCGGCACGCGACCGCGCTCGGGCTGCCGGCGGACGGTGACGACTGGGACCGTTGGCTCGAGGCGGAGGACCTCCACTTCCGGCGCTACCTGGACGGCGAGCTGAGCTTCGAGGAGCAGCGCCGTGAGCGGGTCCGCGCGTTCACGGGGGAGCCGCTCGACGCGGTTGCAGCGGACACCTGGTTCGCCGGCTACCTCGTCCACGTCGAAGTGTCCTGGCGGCTCTTCGACGACGTCCCGGCGACACTGGACGCCCTCGCCGGGCTGGCGCTGGCGGCGTTCTCGAATGTCTCCGGCGCGTACACCCGGCGCAAGATCGAGGCCGTTGGCCTGGCCGGCGTGCTCGTCGGAGCCTGGGGGGTGGACGACGTGGGGGAGGCCAAGCCGGCCGAGGCGACCTTCCGGGGGCTGTGCGACCGGCTGGGCGTGCCGCCGTCGTCCGTGGTGCACGTGGGGGGACCGGTACGGTGCCGACGCGCTGGGCGCCGTCGAGGCGGGGTTGACGGGGGTCTGGCTGGACCGACCCGGCGCCGAGCCGGACGGCAGGGCGCCCCAGGGCGACCCGGACCCACGGGTGCAGGTGATCTCCTCGCTCGCCCAGCTTCCCGCCCTCGCCCGTCCTTTACCCTTGTCAGGATCAGGACGGGCAATACGTCGTCCTCATCCTGACAACTCTGTGTGGGTTTGGGTGAACGGCGACCGGACGGGTATTCTCGACGCCGTCCGGGCTCGCCCGGCACCCATGGGGTATGGGGTAATTGGCAGCCCGGCTGATTCTGGTTCAGCTAGTCTAGGTTCGAGTCCTGGTACCCCAGCGATGAAGGTTGCCTACGACTACGTAGACTCCCGTTCGCTGTACCGGTCCACTGGTGCGGCACCGTTTGGCCCCGTTGTGTAGCGGCCTAGCACGCCGCCCTCTCAAGGCGGTAGCGCGGGTTCGAATCCCGTCGGGGCTACGGGCAAAGGCCCAGGTCACAGACCTGGGCCTTTCGCTTTGGCCCCCTCGAAGAAGATCTTGACCACATTTTGACCACAGACGATGTGGTCAAGATCAGCAGGACCCGGCACGGCGCACCCTGGGGAGGCACGGCTGCTCCGGGCGAGCTGGGAGGACTTCCCTGGTCACCAACCGCAGCGACGGGCTGAGCGCCCGGACTGGCAGCTCCCGTGGCCGTCCTCAAGCGGGACCTCGTCCCCACGGGTCTGGTCATTGGAGGCGGCGTGGGCGCCAAGATCCCCTTGGTGACCATCGCGGTCACAACCCACCTCATGCGTGAGCGCTACGAGGAAGGTCGCATCCGCAGGGAGGAGTACGGGCTGCGACGTCGCGCCGGTCGCCGGTGACCCTGACCAGGACTTGAGCTGCCAAGGTGCAGCATCGGCGAGACCGGCGTCACCCCTCGATCTGTGAACACCACCCGAGCGGGTGACCGCGCTGATTCGCTGTCGCCAGGATTCTCGCCGGCCCGCTCGGCGAGAGTCCTGGCGAGACCGGGCGTCCGGCGGCAGCCAGTCCGGGTCGGCGCCGGAGCTGCGAGATACTTCATATTTGAGTTATATTGAAGGGGTGACACGGGAGCCGGCGCTGGTGCGTCTTGGGCGGTTCGCCGAGGATCAGTGGGGGCTGGTCACCCGCCGGGAGGCGGTGGTGGCCGGGGTGTCTGCGGCCACGATGGCCCGGCTGATCGACCGTGGTGATCTGGAGCGGGTCGCGCATGGGGTGTTCCACCTGCGGGGGGCGCCGATGCCCGACCTGGCCGCGCTGCGGGCGGCGTGGCTGCAGCTCGCGCCGGGGGTGCCTGCCTGGCAGCGCTCAGCCGATCAGGGTGTGGTCTCGCACCGTTCCGCGGCTGCGGTGTTCGGGTTGGGGCATCTGCCGGCGGACGTCCATGAGTTCACGCTGCCGGCGCGCCGGCAGTCCCGGCGGGGTGATGTGCGGCTGCACGTGCGGCCACTGACGGCCGACGAGTGGGTCACCGTGGCCGGTCTGCCGGTCACGCGCCCGGCCCGGACCGCGGCGGACCTGCTGGTCGACCGGGAGGACAGCGAGGCGATCGCCCACGTCATCGCGGATGCGATCCGCGGCCGGGTCGAGACCCCGGGATCGTTCGCTGCCGCACTCGGCCCGCTCGCGTCCCGCAGGGGTCTGCCCCGCGGCGACGGTTGTGCCCTGCTGGGGTGGCTGCTGGACCTGGTCGGTGACCCCGAGACGGGCCGCTGGCTCGACGAGGCGCGCACCCGACCGGGTGCTGCGCGGTCGGCCGCGCCGGCGGCGCGGCCGTCTCCCGGCGGGGCGGGGACCCGGCGGTGACCGGGCGGTACTACTTGTCACCGGCGGCGTTTCGGCGGGCGTTGACCGATCGGCTGCGCGCCGTGGCGTCGACCGGCCCCTGGACGCTGGCGCAGCTGCAACGCCAGTTCGCCTACGACCGGCTGCTGCAGCGGCTGTACCAGCACGACCGGTCCTGGGTCGTCAAAGGGGCCACCGCGCTGCTCGCCCGGGACATCGGCGTGCGCGCGACCATCGACGTCGACGTCTACAGCAACACGACCACCGACGTCGCCGAGGCCGAGCTGCGTGCTGCCGTGGCCGTGGATCTGCACGACTGGTTCCGCTTCGAGGTTGGCCCGCCGCAGCCCGTCGGCGCCGGTGCGCCCGGTCTGCGCCTGCCGATCGCGGCGTACCTGGGCACGACCAGGTGGGCGTCCTTCCACGTCGACCTGGTCGGATCCGAGCTGCGGATGACCGGCCAACCGGACCAGGTGCGACCGCTGGCCTCTGTGCACATGCCGGACGTCGCCCAGCACCCCTACGCCGTCTACCCACTGGTGGACCACATCGCCGACAAGATCGTCGCAGTGTTTCGCTACGG
>DATCDE010000361.1 GCA_036510875.1 Actinomycetes bacterium | reverse complement strand
GATCAGCAGCGTGGTGTAGACGATGACCGGCGCGAGGACGTTGGGGAACACGTCGACGAAGATGATGCGCCAGTCGCCGGCACCCAGCGACCGGGCCGCCTCAACATACTCCTTCTCACGGATGGACAGCACCTGGCCGCGCACGATACGGGCGATGGCGGCCCACGAGAAGAAGCCGATGACGAGGATGGTGATCTTCAGACTGGGCTGGAAGACGGACGTGAGCGCGATGGCGAACAAGAAGAAAGGGAACGCGAGGAGCACGTCGATCACGCGGGCGATCACCGTGTCGACGCGCTTGCCGAAGTACCCGGCGGCGAGACCGGCGACCACCCCGAGGCTGATCGCGATGCCGGTGGCTACTACGCCGGCGAACAGCGACACCCGCGCCCCGTACACGATCCGCACGAGGATGTCGCGGCCGAGCGAGTCGGTGCCAAGCCAGAAGAGCGAGCTCGGTCCCTTCGGCAGCCCCGCCGGGGTCAACCCGGTCTCGCGGTACTGTTCATAGGGACCGTGCCCGACGAGCTTCGCGATCAGCGGCGCACCCAGCGCGACCATGATGATGACGATGATGACGACCAAAGACACCATCGCGACCCGGTCACGCTTGAGCCGCGCCCATGCGAGCTGCCAGGGGCTGCGACCCTGGATCTTCTTGGCCACTTCGGGCAGCTCGTCTGCCGCAATCTCGACAGTCGTGCCTCGGAGCTGCGCCGGGTTGCTCGACGAAGCGACCCCGAGGGGCTCCTCCTCCGGCGCGGTCGCGTCGTCAGCAGTGTCAGGCGTGGTCACCGGAAGTCTCCGAATGCTCGTCATGTGCCTGTGCGATCGTGGCCGTAACGTAGCTGAGCTTCTCACCATCTTGCATCGGAAAGTGACAAGCCGTCAGGTGCAGCGGGCCGTCGGCCAGGCGCGGCTCCAGCAGCGGCACCCTATCGACACACTCCTGCTGGGACTTCGGGCAGCGGGGATTGAAGCGACAGCCCGATGGCGGGTTGACGGGGGACGGGACGTCGCCCCTGAGGATGATCTGCTCGCGCCGGTCGGAGACGTCGGGGTCCGGCACCGGCACCGCCGAGAGCAGCGCGCTGCTGTACGGATGTCGCGGGTGGCCGTACAGCCTATCGACGTCGGCGATTTCGACGACACTGCCGAGGTACATCACCGCGACCCGGTCACTGACGTGTTGCACCACCGACAGGTCGTGCGCGATGAAAATATAGGTGAGGTTGAACTCGTCCTGTAGGTCGGTGAGCAGGTTCATCACCTGAGCCTGGACCGACACGTCGAGTGCCGACACCGGCTCGTCGCAGACGATCAGCTTCGGGTGCAGCGCGAGCGCCCGGGCCACACCGATCCGCTGCCGTTGACCGCCGGAGAACTCGGCGGGGAACCGGTTGTAGTGCTCGGGGTTGAGGCCGACGAGTTCCATCAGCTCCTGGACTCGGCTCTTTCGGCTCTTGCCGTCGGCGACGCCGTGAATTGCGAACGGGTCCCCGATGATCGACCCCACCCGGCGGCGTGGGTTCAGCGACCCGAAAGGATCCTGGAAGATCATCTGCATCTCTCGACGGTACGGCCGCATCTCCCGCCGGCTCAGGTGAGTGATGTCCTCGCCCTGGAACTCGATCCGGCCCTCGGTCACGTCGAACAGCCGCGTGATACACCGCGCCAGAGTGGACTTCCCACAGCCGGTCTCCCCGACGAGCCCGAGCGTCTCGCCCTGGCGCACCTCGAGGGTGACGCCATCCACCGCGTGGACGACGTCGGCGCTTCGACCGAACAACTTGCCCGACTGCACCGGGAAGTACTTCTTGACGTGCTCGATCCGCAGCAGCACGTCACCCGTGGCAGCCGCGGGGCCGGCACCGCTCTGGGTCGCTGTCACGCCCAACCCCTCACCTTGTCGATCTCGGTCCGCTGCGCACGACGGGTAGGCTCGTCGAGGGCGAGCCAGCAAGCGGAGACGTGTCTCGGGCTGTCGTAGACCTGCTGCAACGGCGGCGGCTCGGCGAAGCACTTGTCGAAAACGTACGGGCAGCGCGTGCTGAATGGGCACCCTGGCGGCAGGTCGATGAGGCTTGGCGGCTGCCCCTTGATCGGGGTGAGCCGTTCCTTCTTCGCACCGCGCGTCGGCAGCGAGGCCAGCAACCCCTCGGTGTAGGGGTGATGGTGGTGGTAGAAGAGCTCGCGCCGGTCGGCCTTCTCCATGGCCGCGCCGGCATACATCACGACGACCTCGTCGGCCATGTCGGCGATCACGCCCAGGTCGTGGGTGATCATGATGATCGCAGTGCCGAACTCCTCCTGCAGCCGCTTCATCACCTGCAGCACCTGCGCCTGCACGGTCACGTCAAGAGCGGTCGTCGGCTCGTCGGCGATGAGCAGTTGCGGGTTGAGTGCCATCGCCATCGCGATCATCACCCGCTGGCGCATTCCGCCGGAGAACTGGTGCGGGAAGTCGTCGACGCGGCTCTTGGCCTGCGGGATCCCGACGAGGTCGAGCAGCTCGACGGCGCGCGCCCGCGCCTTGGCCTTGCTGGTATCCGGCTGGTGCGCACGGATCATCTCGACGATCTGCCAGCCCACCCGGTAGTAGGGGTGCAGGCTCGACAGCGGGTCCTGGAAAATCATACCGATCTTCTCGCCGCGATAGTTCCCCATCTCGTTGGCCGGAACGGTCAGCAGGTCACGGTCCTCGAAGAGCGCCTCGCCGGTGATCTCGGCGCCGACGGTCAGACCCATGATCGTCTGAGTGGCCACGCTCTTACCCGACCCTGACTCCCCGACGATGCCGAGCGTCTGCCCGTGGTCCACTGCAAACGACAGCCCGCGCACCGCCTGCACGACCCCGTCGGGCGTGTTGAACGACACCCGCAGGTCCGTGACTTCGAGCAAGGCCACTCTTGACTCCAACGTCGATCAGTGTCGGATCGCTGCGCTCTTCGCGTCCGCTCGATCATAGGTCACAGCTGATGATGCCCCGCCGACTTCGACAACACCGTGGTGTTGACGATGCCGGCGGGGCATCGGTCAGCTAACCTCTGGGGATCAGCCGCCCTGAGTGTTCTTGTCCAGCCACACGTTCGTCGGGTCACACATCTGGAACACGTCCATGTAGAAGCAGTTGTGCACCTGCGTGGCGTGGTAGACGGTGCCCTTCGGGTTGGTGATCGGGAAGAATGCCGCGTCCTGCATGATCTGCTGGTCGGCCTGGTGCCACAGGTTCTTGGCCTGATCCAGGTTCTGCGCCAGGGTCGCCTGCGTGATCAGGTCGTTCGTCTTCGGGTTCTCGTAGAAGCCGAAGTTCGAGCCGATCGGGGGGAACGCGGCCTGGCCGGACCACAGTGGGCCCATGTAGCTGAGTGCCGCGTTACCGTACCAGTCCGAACCCCAGCCAGCCGTGGACAGGTCCCACACGCCGCGCTTGGCGACGTCCGGCACCTGCAGGTACTTCGAGTAGAAGTCCGCGTTGGGTGACGGGACCCCGACCAAATTGATGCCAGCCTTCGCGAGGTCCTGCTGCATGGTGGCGAACTCCTTGCGCGAGCCCTCGTTAGCGTTGCGGTAGAGCAACTTCAAGGTGACGTTTTGCAAGCCGAGCCCCGCGATCGCCTTCTTCGCCGCCTCGGGGTCGTACTTGTAGAGGTCGATCTTCTGTTCGCCGCCCACGATGTTGGACGGCAGCACCTGGGTCAGCGCGGTGTTCAGCGAAGGCCCACCCAAGTCCTGAATCAGGTTGTCGCGGTTGATCGCCTGCATCAGCGCCTTGCGGAACTCCACCTTCTGCATCGCGCCGCCGTTGTTCGGCGACACGTTGTTAAAGACGACGTACGGGTTGCTCGACGACGTTTCACCGAACACCAGGTTCGGGTCTTTCTTGGCCAGCAGGCCCGGGATCTGCGACGCCGGCGTGTGGACGTCCCACTGGGTGTCGGCCGTCGGCGTGCCGGTCTCCAGCTGCTGCTGCACGCTCTCCTGCGTCAGCGTCTGGTTCACCACGATCTTGTCGACGTAGGCCTTGCGAACCGGGTCCGTGTCAGCCTTCCAAACGTCGTTGCGCACGTACGTCAGGCTCTTCGTCGGGACGTAGGACTCGATCTTGTAGGGGCCGATCGACAGCAGGTGCTGGTAGAGCTCGAGGCTCGCCGGCACATACGCGTCGTACTCCTTCGGCCGCGGTGAGAACGTCACCAGCGTCATCATGTCTTTGAGGTACGACGCTGGATGCGTGAGCTTGAAGACGACCTCCTGCGCGTTAGCACCCTGCTGGATGCCCTCAACCTGGTGGCTGTTCGCGTAGGCCGCCATGGCCGCCGCGGTCTGGCCGACCTTCGCGAAGCCGTCACAGAAGGCCTTGTAGCCCACGAACAGGTCGATGAAGTCCGGCAGGCCACCGAACGGCTGGGCCGGGTTGCAGGCGTACTTCAGGCCACGGACCAGATCCTCGCCGACGACGTCGCGCGGCGGGGTCGAGTTCCACTGCACGCCGGTACGCAGCTTGATCGTGACCGTCTTGCCGCTGTCGGTCACCACGGGGTCGCCCTCGGCCAGGTCAGCGACAGGCTTCGTGGACTGACCTTCGATGGCGGGGTTGGTGTAGGGCTGGCGTGTGTACATGCGCTCGGCCATGTAGTCGAGCGAGTAGTAGCTCACGTTCGGGTCGAGATAGGTCACATCACCCGCACCGAGCATGTTCAGGACGCCACCCTTGACGGCAGTCTTGTCGCCGCTCGCGCCAGTCCCGCCACCGCTGCTCCCGCCACCACAGGCAGCGAGCACGAGGGCGAGCGCCACGCCGGTTACGCCGGCCGCCAAGCCTCTTCGGGGTTTGAGCATCCTTCTCCCTCCAACCGCCCTCGCCCACTGTGACGAGAGCAGGAATTGCCGACATCGACCGATGTCGCCAACAAACGATACGGACACCGTGGGCCGGTGCAGCCAACCAAAGAGCCCCCGAGCGCAATCGTGACCCAACGGTTATGCGAAAGAGCCTACGGTGACGACCGGCGACGACCGTAGATGCTCCGCCCGATCGGGCCCGCATCAGAGCAGGGGGTGGCCCGCGCTTTGCGTGGCGGGGTCAGGCGGCGTGAGCCGGTACCGGCAGATCCCCACGAACTCCTCGGCAGTCAGGCTGGCGCCGCCGACCAGGGCCCCGTCGACGTCGTCCTCGGCCATGATCCCCGCCGCGTTGGACGCCTTGACCGAGCCGCCGTACAGCACCCGGACGCCGTCGGCCAGATCGCCGGAGTACAGCTCAGCCAGCCGGGTGCGGATGGCGGCACAGACCTCCTGCGCATCGGCTGGCGTGGCCACCTCACCGGTCCCGATCGCCCACACCGGCTCGTAGGCCACGACCACGGGCCGGGCCTGCTCGGCGGGCACGCCGGCGAAGGCACCGTCCAGCTGTGCCAGGGTGAACGGAACCTGCTCCCCCGCCGTGCGGACGTCCAGGCCCTCCCCCACGCACACGATGGGCACCAGGCCGTTGCGCAAGGCGGCGCGCACCTTGGCTCCGACCACCGCGTCGTCATCGGCGTGGTACTGCCGCCGCTCCGAGTGGCCCACGACGACGAAGCTGCACCCCAGCTTCGCCAACATCGCCCCCGACACCTCGCCGGTGTAAGCACCCGCGTCGTGCTCGGACAGGTCCTGCGCCCCGTACTTGATCGCCAGCCGATCCCCATCGACCAGGGTCTGCACGGACCTCAGGTCCGTGTACGGGGGCAGGACGGCAACCTCGACCGCAGCGAGGTCCTTGTCGGTCAGCGAGAAGGCCAGCTTCTGCACCAAGGCGATGGCCTCGAGGTGGTTGAGGTTCATCTTCCAGTTGCCGGCCATGAGCGGGCGTCGGACGTCGATCACGCGGTTCAGTCCTCCTCGAGGACGGCCAGGCCGGGCAGCGTCTTGCCCTCGAGCAACTCGAGGCTGGCACCACCGCCGGTGGAAATGTGGGTGAAGCCGTCCGCGGGCAGCCCCAGCTGACGGACCGCAGCGGCCGAGTCGCCGCCGCCGACGACGGTGGTGCCGTCGACCCGGGTGATCGCCTCGGCGACCGCGCGGGTCCCCTCCGCGAACGGCGCCAGCTCGAACACACCCATGGGTCCGTTCCAGACGACCGTCCGCGCGTCGGCGAGCCGCGAGCCGAACAGCTCGATGGTGGCCGGCCCGATGTCCAGGCCCTTCCAGCCCGGTTCGATCCTCTCGGCGGGAACGACGCGGGTCTCTGCGTCCGCGGCCAGCTCCTGGGCGACGACGACGTCGACGGGGAGCAGCAGCTCGACGCCAGCACTGGCGGCCTGCTCGAGGAAACCCCGGCAGGCGTCGACCTGGTCGGCCTCCAGCAGGGAGTCCCCGACCTCGAGGCCCTGCGCTTTGAGGAAGGTGAAGCACATGCCGCCGCCCACCAGGAGCCGGTCGACGTGGCCGAGCAGGTTCCCGATGACCCCCAGCTTGTCGGACACCTTGGACCCGCCGAGCACGACGACGTAGGGCCGCTCGGGGTCGTTGAGTACCCGGTCGAACGCCTTGGCCTCCTTCAGCACCAGGCCGCCGGCGGCGTGCGGCAGCAGCCCGGCGATGTCGTACACCGAGGCCTGCTTTCGGTGCACGACCCCGAAGCCGTCGCTCACGTACAGGTCGGCGAGCTGGGCCAGGTCGGCGGCCATGGCGGCCCGCTCGGCGTCGTCCTTGGACGTCTCCCGCGGGTCGAACCGCAGGTTCTCCAACACGGCGACCTCGCCGTCGGCCAGGCCGCCGACGACCGCTCGGGCGCGGTCGCCCACGACGTCCGAGGCGAAGGCGACCGGCCGGCCGAGCAGCTCGCCGAGCCGGTCGGCCACCGGCCGGAGCGACAGCTCGGGCCGGACCTCGCCCTTGGGCCGGCCCAGGTGCGCACACACGACGACCCGTGCCCCCCGTGCCGCCAGTGCCTGGATGGTCGGGAGGCTGGCCCGGATCCGGCCGTCGTCGGTGATGACGCCGTCCTTGAGCGGGACGTTGAGGTCGGAGCGGACCAGCACCCGTCGACCAGCGACGTCCAGGTCGTCGACCGTGCGCACGCCGCCGCCTACAGCGAGGCGCCGACGTACGTGATGAGGTCGACCAGCCGGTTCGAGTAGCCCCACTCGTTGTCGTACCAGCCGACGACCTTCGCGCTGTCACCCATGACGTTGGTCAGACCGGAGTCGAAGATGCAGGACGCCGGGTTGGTCACGATGTCGGTGGAGACGATCGGGTCCTCGGTGTACTCCAGGATGCCGCGCAGCGGCCCCTCGGCCGCGGCCTTCATGGCCGCGTTGATCTCGTCCTTGCCGGCCGGGCGGGCCATCTTGAAGGTGAGGTCGGTGGCCGAGCCGGTGGGCACCGGGACGCGCATCGCGTAGCCGTCCAGCTTGCCCTTCAGGTCGGGCAGCACCAGCCCGATCGCCTTCGCGGCGCCGGTGGTCGTCGGGATCATGTTGATCGCGGCGGCGCGGGCCCGGCGCAGGTCCTTGTGCGGGAAGTCCAGGATCACCTGGTCGTTGGTGTACGCGTGGATCGTGGTCATCAGGCCGTGCTCGATGCCGAAGGTGTCGTTGAGCACCTTGGCCATCGGGGCGAGGCAGTTCGTCGTGCACGAGGCGTTGGAGATCACGGTGTGGGTGGCCGGGTCGTAGTCCGACTCGTTCACACCCATGACGACGGTGACGTCCTCCTCCTTCGCGGGAGCGGAGATGATCACCTTCTGGGCGCCGGCGTCGACGTGCTTGCGGGCGTCGGAGGCCTTGGTGAAGTGGCCGGTCGACTCCAGGACGATGTCCGCACCGAGGTCCTTCCAGGGCAGCGCGGCCGGGTCACGTTCGGCGAGGGCTGCGAAGCTCTTGTCGCCGACGGTGATCGCCTTCTCGCTGTGGCTCACCGGGACGCCGAGGCGCCCGAGGATGCTGTCGTACTTCAGCAGGTGGGCGAGGGTGGCGTTGTCGGTGAGGTCGTTCACGCCGACGATCTCGATGTCCGCCGCTTCCTGCGCGAGGAGCGCCCGGTAGAAGTTGCGGCCGATGCGTCCGAAGCCGTTGATGCCTACGCGGATGGTCACGCTGATCTCCTCGGTCCCGCCGGCCGTACACCGGCGCCATTGGTCACGGTTCGCTCACGACCCTATCGAACCGGACAAACGCCTGGCCGGTCCGAAGGTCCCGGTCAGCCCTGCAGCATCTCGGGGGTGAGCTCGGCCTCGGTGCCGGGCACGCCGAGCTCCTCGGCTCGCTTGTCCGCCATGGCCAGCAGCCGCCTGATCCGACCGGCCACCGCGTCCTTGGTCAGCGGCGGGTCGGCCAGCTGGCCGAGCTCCTCGAGGCTGGCCTGGGACTGCTCGAGCCGCAGCCGACCGGCGGCGGCCAGGTGCTCGGGAGCGTCGTCGCCGAGGATCTCCAGCGCCCGCTTCACCCGGCTCCCGGCGGCGACGGCGGCCCGGGCCGACCGGCGCAGGTTGGCGTCGTCGAAGTTGGCCAGCCGGTTGGCGGTGGCCCGCACCTCGCGGCGCATCCGCCGCTCCTCCCAGGCCAGCACGGTGTCGTGGGCACCCAGCCGGGTCAGCAGCGCGCCGATCGCGTCGCCGTCGCGGATGACCACGCGGTCGACGCCCCGCACCTCGCGGGCCTTGGCCGGGATGCCCAGCCGGCGGGCGGCACCGACCAGAGCGAGGGCCGCCTCCGGCCCCGGGCAGGTGACTTCGAGGGACGACGAGCGGCCCGGCTCGGTCAGCGAGCCGTGGGCCAGGAAGGCCCCGCGCCACGCGGCCTCGGCGTCGCAGGCGGAGCCGGACACGACCTGCGACGGCAGTCCGCGGACCGGGCGACCACGCCCGTCGAGCAAGCCGGTCTGCCGGGCCAGCGCCTCGCCGTCCTTGGTGACTCGGACCACGTAGCGGTTGCCGCGGCGCAGCCCGGCCGGGGCGAGCACGACGACGTCGCTGGCGTGCCCGAACACCTCGGCCAGCTCTCGGCGCAGCCGCCGGGCGGCCGCCCCGGTGTCCAGCTCCGCCTCGATGACGATCCGGCCGCTCACGATGTGCAGGCCGCCGGCGAACCGCAGCATGGCCGACACCTCGGCCTTGCGACAGCAGGGTTTGGTGATGTTCAGCCTCGAGAGCTCGTCCTTCACCGCTGCTGTCATCGCCATGCGCCGATCCTGCCACGGTCCAGCAGGCGGGCACACGCTCCTGCCAGCGCAACCGGGTCGTGACGCAGCGGGTCGTCGGCCCGGGCCACCGGCTCCAGCACCAGCTTGGCGCCGAGACCCGCGGTGACCGCGGCCAGCGCGGCCACGTCGGGCACCGCCCGCGGGTCGGCGAGCACGACGTCGATGGCCAGCGTCGGGGCGTGCGCCGCGAGGGCGTCGAGGTGCTGGCCCGGGGAGAAGCCCTCGGTCTCCCCCGGCTGGGGAGCCAGGTTCAGCACGACCATGCGGTGGGCGTCGGTGCTCACCAGCGCGTCGCGCAGGCCCGGTACCATGAGGTTCGGCAGCACGCTGGTGAACCAGGAGCCCGGGCCGAGTACCACCCAGTCGGCCGCCTCGATGGCCCGCACCGCCTCCTCGCAGGCCACCGGGGTCGGCGGCTCGAGCAGCAGCTCCACCACCCGGCCGGGCGTCGTCGCCACGGCCACCTGCCCACGGACGATCTGCGGGGCGGGCTCGCCGTCGAACACGACGGCGGCAGCGATGCCGACCGGCTCGCGCGACATCGGCAGCACCCGGCCCTGGGCGCCGAGCAGCCGCCCGACCTGGTCCAGCGCGGCGACCGGGTCGCCGAGCAGCTGCCACAGCCCGACGATCAGCAGGTTGCCCACGGCGTGCCCGTCGAGCTCTCCCCCGCTGCTGAACCGGTGCTGCGCCAGCCGGCTCCACAGCTGGCCCCACTCGTCGTCGCCGCACAGCGCCGCCAACGCCATCCGCAGATCGCCTGGCGGCAGGCAGTCGAACTCGTCGCGCAGCCGGCCGCTGGACCCGCCGTCGTCGGCCACGGTGACCACGGCCGTCAGCCGGTCGGTGACCCGGCGCAGGGCCTGCAGCGAGGCGGCCAGCCCGTGACCCCCGCCCAGGGCCACGACCGAGGGGCCCGACGTCATTCGCGGCCCAGGTCGCGATGCTCGACCTGACAGTCGATCCCGGCGGCGCGCAGCCGCCGCGCCACCTCCTCCGCGATGGCCACGCTGCGGTGCTTGCCCCCGGTGCACCCCACGGCGAGGGTGAGGTAGCGCTTCCCCTCGCGCAGGTACCCGGGGACGATCACCCGCAGGACCTCGGCGTAGCGGTCCATGAGCTCCTGGGCCTGCCGGTCACCGAGCACGTGCCCCGAGACCGCCGGGTCCAGGCCGGTGAGCGGGCGCAGCTCCGGCACCCAGTGTGGGTTGGGCAGGAAGCGGACGTCGACCACGAGGTCGGCGTCCACCGGGAGCCCGTACTTGAACCCGAACGACACCACGGTGGCGTGCAGCCGGCTCTGCTCACCCTCGGCCAGGAAGGCCTGCTCGACCTTCTCCCGCAGCTCGTGCACGTTGAGCTCGGTGGTGTCGATGACCACGTCGGCCGCCGCCCTGAGGTCCTCGACGAGGGCCCGCTCCGCGGCGATGCCGTCAAGGATCCGTCCGTCGCCCTGCAGGGGATGCATGCGGCGGACGCTCTCGAAGCGTCGGACCAGGGCCGCGTCACTGGCCTCGAGGTAGATCAGCCGCGGCGTACGACCGTGTGCCGCGAGAGTGTCCAGGGCGGCGCTGAGGTCGGCGAAGAACTCGCCGCTTCTGACGTCGACGACGACGGCGATGCGGGGCACCCCGCCCTGGCTGCGGCCGCCGAGCTCGAGCATGGTCGGGATGAGAGCCGGGGGCAGGTTGTCCACCACGAACCAGCCCAGGTCCTCGAGCACCTTGGCGGCCGTGCTCCGGCCGGCCCCCGACATGCCGGTGACGACGGTGACCTCGGGCGGCTTGCTGTCGGGGCCGCTCACGGCGTCCCCGAAGCAGCGTGTGTCTGGTCGCTCACGTCGTCGAGGATCTCACCCGTCGCGGTGTTCACGGCGACGGGCTCCGCCACCGGCGCCCCCGCAGCCGGGGTCAGGGCCCGGACCACGGCCTCCGCGGTCGCCCGGCCGATGCCCGGCACCTCAGCGACCTGTTCGACGGTGGCGGCGCGCAGCCGTTTCAGCGAGCCGAAGTGCCGGAGCAGAGCCTTGCGCCGTACCTCGCCGAGCCCGGGGACGTCGTCTAGGACGCTGACGACCATGCGCCGGGAACGGCGCTGGCGGTGATAGGTGATCGCGAACCGGTGGGCCTCGTCGCGGACCCGCTGCAGCAGGTAGAGCGCCTCGCTGGTGCGGGGCAGGATCACCGGGTCCGGGTCGCCCGGCAGCCAGACCTCCTCCAGTCGCTTGGCCAGACCGCACAGCGCCACATCGTCGATGCCGAGCTCGTCGAGGGCCCGCTGCGCGGCCGCCACCTGAGGCGGACCGCCGTCGACGACCAGCAGGTTGGGCGGGTAGGCGAACCGGCGGGGTCGGCCGGTGGCCGGGTCGAGGCCGGACGCCTCCAGCTGGCTGGGGTCGCCGGAGTCGGTGGCCTCGTCCAGGTAGCGGCGGAACCGCCGGGACACCGCCTCGTGCAGGCTGGCCACGTCGTCGGGGCCGTCCGGGCCGCCGGTCTCGCGGATCGCGAACCGGCGGTACTCCGACTTGCGCGGCAGCGCGTCCTCGAAGACGACCATCGACGCCACGATGTCGCTGCCCTGCAGGTTGGACACGTCGAAGCACTCGATCCGCAGCGGTGCCTCGGGCAGGCTGAGGGCCTCCTGCAGCTCCTGCAGGGCCTGCGAGCGGCTGGTCAGGTCGCTGGCCCGCCGGGTCTTGTGCAGGGCGAGCGACTGCTGCGCGTTGCGCGCCACGGTCTCCAGCAGCGACTTCTTGTCCCCCCGCTGCGGGACCCGCACGTCGACCGGCCCGCCGCGCCGCTCCTGGAGCCAGTCGGTCAGGGCCGCCCGGTCGTCCGGCAGGACCGGCACGAGCACCTCGCGGGGCACGGCATCGCCGGCCTCCCCACCGTACAGCTGCTGCAGCAGGTGCTCGACGAGGTCACCGGTGTCGAGGTCCTCCACCTTCTCCACGACGAAGCCCCGTTGCCCGCGGATCCGGCCGCCTCGGACGTGGAACACCTGGACGGCGGCCTCGAGCGGGTCCTCGGCCAGGGCGAAGACGTCGGCGTCCGTGGCGTCGCCGAGGACGACGGCGTTCTTCTCCAGCGCCCGCCTCAGCGCCCCGAGGTCGTCGCGCAGCCGGGCCGCCGTCTCGTAGTCGAGCTGGCCGGCCGCCGCGACCATCCGGACCTCGACCCGGCGGAGGAACGGGGCGGTGTTGCCGGCCAGGAAGGAGCAGAAGTCCTCCACGATCGCCCGGTGCGCCTCGGCGTCCACCCGGCCCACACACGGCGCCGAGCAGCGGTCGATGTACCCGAGCAGGCAGGGCCGGCCGGTCTGCTGGGCGCGCCGGAAGACGCCGGCGCTGCAGGTGCGCACCGGGAAGACCCGCAGCAGCAGGTCCACCGTCTCCCGGATCGCCCAGGCGTGCGAGTACGGGCCGAAGTACCGCACCCCCTTGCGCTTGGCCCCACGCATCACCTGGATGCGCGGGTACTCCTCCCCGACGGTGACCGCGAGGTAGGGGTAGCTCTTGTCGTCGCGGTACTTGACGTTGAACCGGGGGTCGAACTCCTTGATCCAGGAGTACTCCAGCTGCAGCGCCTCGACCTCGGTGGCCACCACGGTCCACTCGACCGACGCGGCGCTGCGGACCATGGTCTGGGTCCGGGGATGCAGCGCCGCGAGGTCCTGGAAGTACGAGCCGAGCCGTTGCCGCAGGCTCTTCGCCTTGCCGACGTAGATGACTCGGCCGCGCTCGTCGCGGAACCGGTACACCCCGGGCTCGTCCGGCACCGAGCCCGGTGCCGGACGGTACGTCGACGGGTCGGCCACGGTGCCAGGCTACGGCCGGCCCGGTCAGCCGGTGACGATGACGGAGTCGCCCTGCACGGTCGCGGTGAGCGCGCCCAGCGGGGACGGCGCCGGGCCGCCGTCCGGCGCCCCGGTGGCCACGGCGAACGTGCTGCCGTGGCACGGGCAGATGATCTCGCCGTCCTGGACCTGTGAGACCAGGCAGCCGGCGTGGGTGCACACGGCCGAGTACGCCTTGAATGTCCCCGCGCTGGGCTGGACGACCACGGCCTGCCCGCTCACCACGCCACCACCGACCGGCACGTCGGCGGCCTTGACCGTCGTGACCGTGCCGCCCCCCGAGGTGCCGCTTCCCGACCCGGACCCGCCGCCGCAGGCGGCCAGGACCGGGGCGGCGACCCCGGCTGCGGCGACGCCCTTGAGGACCGATCGGCGGCTGACCGGGGTGGAACGGTCGGTCACGACGCTCCTCGGGCTCGGGACTTTCGGGCGGTCGTGGACTTCACCGCGCTGCGCCTGGCTCGAGCCGGGACGGACGGTGGCCCCGGCAGGTTCCCGGCCAGCCGGTCGGCGAGCACCTCCCGCAGGAAGGTCCCTGTGTGGCTGCCCTCGGCCACGGCGACCTCCTCGGGGGTGCCGGTCGCCACCACCAGGCCGCCCCCGGTGCCGCCCTCCGGGCCCATGTCCACGACCCAGTCCGCGGTCTTGATCACGTCCAGGTTGTGCTCGATGACGATCACGGTATTCCCCGCGTCGACCAGCCGGCCGAGCACCCCGAGCAGCTTGCGGATGTCCTCGAAGTGCAGCCCGGTGGTCGGCTCGTCGAGCACGTACACGGTTCGCCCAGTCGACCGGCGCTGCAGCTCGGAGGCGAGCTTCACCCGTTGCGCCTCGCCGCCGGACAGGGTGGGCGCGGGCTGACCCAGTCGCACGTAGCCCAGGCCGACGTCGGTGAGCGTGCGCAGGTGCCGTGCGATGGGAGGCACCGCCTCGAAGAAGTCCAGGGCCTCCTCGATCGGCAGGTCGAGGACCTCGGAGATGGTGCGGCCCTTGAAGTGCACCTCGAGGGTCTCCCGGTTGTACCGGGCCCCGTGGCAGACCTCGCACGGGACGTAGACGTCCGGCAGGAAGTTCATCTCGATCTTGATGGTGCCGTCGCCGGCGCACGCCTCGCAGCGCCCGCCCTTGACGTTGAACGAGAACCGGCCGGGCAGGTAGCCGCGGACCTTGGCCTCGGTGGTCTCGGCGAACAGCCGGCGGATGTGGTCGAACACGCCCGTGTACGTGGCCGGGTTGGACCGCGGGGTGCGCCCGATCGCGCTCTGGTCGACGTGCACGACCTTGTCCACGAGGTCGGTGCCGGTGATCCGCCGGTGCCGCCCGGGCACCCCCCGGGCGCCGTTGAGCTCCCTGGCCAGGGCCGTGTACAGGATGTCGTTGACCAAGGTGGACTTGCCGGACCCGGACACCCCGGTGACCGCCACGAAGCAGCCGAGCGGGAACTGCACCGAGACGTCGCGCAGGTTGTGCTCCTTGGCGCCCTCGACGGTCAGCTCGCGCCCCTTCGTCCGCGGTCGGCGGACGGCGGGGATCTCGATGCTGCGCGCGCCGGTGAGGTACTGCCCGGTGATCGAGTGCTCCGCGGCCAGCAGATCCTCGACGGTGCCGGAAACCACCACCTGGCCGCCGTGCTCCCCCGCACCCGGGCCGATGTCGACGACCCAGTCGGCGGTGCGGATGGTGTCCTCGTCGTGCTCGACGACGATCAAGGTGTTGCCGAGGTCGCGCAGCCGGACCAGGGTCTCGATCAGCCGGCGGTTGTCCCGCTGGTGCAGCCCGATCGACGGCTCGTCCAGCACGTAGAGGACACCGACCAGGCCGGAACCAATCTGGGTGGCCAGTCGGATCCGCTGGGCCTCGCCGCCCGCGAGGGTGCCGGCGGCCCGGTCGAGCGACAGGTAGTCCAGGCCCACGTCGAGCAGGAACCGCAGCCGCTCGTTGACCTCCTTGAGCACCCGCTCGGCGATCTGCTGGTCCCGTGGGGACAGGTCGAGGGTGCGCAGGTACTCGGCGCACTCCCCGATCGGCAGCCCCGCGACCTCGGCGATGTTGTGCCCGCCCACGGTCACCGCGAGGACGACGGGCTTGAGTCGGGACCCGCCGCAGTCCGGGCACGGGACCTGGCGCATGAAGCCTTCCCAGCGGTCACGCGCGGTGTCCGACTCGGCCTCGGCGTGCCGGCGCTGGACGAACGGGATCACCCCCTCGAACGCCGTGTAGTACGAGCGCTCCCGGCCGTACCGGTTGCGGTAGCGCACGTGCACCTGCTCGTCGATGCCGTGCAGCAGCGCCGTACGGACCTTGGCCGGCAACCGCTCGAACGCGACGTCGGTGCGAAAGCCCATGGTGTCGGCCAGCGCCTGGACCAGCCGGCCGAAGTAGTCACTGGTGGTGGCGCCGCGCCACGGCACCAGCGCACCCTCGTCGAGGGACACCGACGGGTCCGCCACGACGAGCTCGGGATCGACCTCCATGCGGGTGCCCAGGCCGGTGCAGGTGGGGCAGGCCCCGAATGGGCTGTTGAACGAGAACGACCGGGGCTCGAGCTCCTCGAAGGACAGGTCGTCGTCGAGGCAGGCCAGGTGCTCGGAGAAGGTGCGCTCGCGGTGCGGGTCGTCCTCCGGCAGGTCCACGAAGTCGAGCACGACCAGCCCGCCGCCGAGGGTGAGCGCGGTCTCGATCGAGTCGGTGAGCCGGCGCCGCGCGGACTGTTTGACCTGGAGCCGGTCGACCACCACCTCGATGGTGTGCTTCTCCTGCTTCTTCAGGGTCGGCGGCTCGGCCAGGCTGATCACGGTGCCGTCGACCCTGGCCCGGCTGTAGCCCTTGGTCTGCAGCTCGCGGAACAGGTCCACGTACTCGCCCTTGCGGGCCCGGACCACGGGGGCCAGCACCTGGAACCGGCCGCCCTCGTCGAGCTCGAGCACCCGGTCGACGATCTGCTGGGGGGTCTGCCGCGCGATCGGCTGGCCGCAGACCGGACAGTGCGGCTGGCCGATGCGCGCGAACAGCAGCCGCAGGTAGTCGTAGACCTCGGTGATCGTGCCCACGGTGGAGCGGGGGTTGCGCGAGGTGGACTTCTGGTCGATCGAGACCGCTGGGGACAGCCCCTCGATGAAGTCGACGTCCGGCTTGTCCAGCTGGCCCAGGAACTGGCGGGCGTAGGCGGACAGGCTCTCGACGTAGCGGCGCTGGCCCTCGGCGAAGATGGTGTCGAAGGCCAGGCTGGACTTGCCCGACCCGGACAGCCCGGTGAACACCACGAGGCTGTCCCTGGGCAGGTCGAGCGAGACGTCCTTCAGGTTGTGCTCGCGAGCACCACGCACGATCAGGCGGTCGGGCACAGCGGCGTCCTCGTTCTATCAGGGCGGCTCGGGGGCAGGTCGCGCAGCGTCCAGGCTAGCCGGGGCCACCGACAGGTGCGTCCTCGGCGACCGGCCGCCCCGCCCACCGAGACGGAGCAGTACGGTCGGGGCATGCCCCCTGCTGACCCCTACGCGGCGTCACTGGCCGAGCTGAGCGGCTCGACGGTCCGGCTGGTCGCGGCCGTGCGAGCCCTGGACGACGCAGCGCTGCGCGAGCCGTCGCTGCTCCCCGGATGGACCCGGGGGCACGTGGTCACCCACCTCGCCCGCAATGCCGACGGGCTGGTCAACCTGGCCACCTGGGCCCGCACCGGGGTCGAGACCCCGATGTACCCGGGGGGCCGCGCAGCGCGGGACGCCGAGATCGAGCGGGATGCGGGCCGGCCGGCGTCCGAGCAGGTCGCGGACACCGAGGCCGCCAGCGAACGCCTCGCCGCGGCGCTGGCCGACCTGCCGGCTGGCGCGCTCGGCGTCGAGCTGCGGGTGGGGTCCGGGGCCACCGTCCCGGCTGCCGGGCTGCCGCTGCGCCGGATCCGCGAGGTCGAGATCCACCTGGTCGACCTCGCCGCGGCCTACCACCCGGCCGACTGGTCGCTCGCGTTCGCCGAGCGCACGCTGGCCGAGCTGACGCCGTCCATCGGCGGCTCCCCCGTCGGCGTGCTCCGCGACCCGGACACCGGACGGTCGTGGGCTCTCGCGCCCGACCGGCCGGTCCTGACCGGCCCCGCGCAGGACCTGCTCGGTTGGCTGGTCGGCCGCAGCGACGGGACCGGGCTGTCCTTCGACGGGACCGGTTCGGTACCGTCCGCACCGCCGTGGCAATGACCGCTGGCTCGGATCAGGAGGCTGCCATGCCCTACACCGGACACGTCCACCCGGGTGGATCCGCCGACGTCCACGAGCTGGCACAGCTGGTCATCAGCAAGATCTCGGTCGGCCCGATGGACAACAACGCCTACCTGCTGCGCTGCCGGGTCACCGGCGAGCAGCTGTTGGTGGACGCCGCCAACGATGCCGACCGGCTGCTCGAGCTGATCGGTCCCGGCGGGGTGGGCGGGATCGTCACCACCCACCGGCATGCGGACCACTGGCAGGCGCTGGCCGAGGTCGCGAAGGCCACCGGGGCACGGACCTTCGCGCACCCCGACGACTCCGAGGGCATCCCGGTCGAGACCGACGTGTTCCTGCGCGACGGCGACCGGGTGCGGTTCGGCGAGGTGGAGCTGGCCGTGATCCACCTGGTCGGGCACACGCCGGGCAGCATCGCCCTGCTGTACGACGACCCGGAGGGCAGCCCGCACCTGTTCAGCGGCGACTGCCTGTTCCCAGGGGGCGTAGGCAAGACAGCAAGCCCGGCAGACTTCGAGTCCCTCTACCAAGGGGTGTTGGCCAAGGTGTTCAACAAGCTGCCCGACGAGACCTGGGTCTACCCGGGCCACGGCGACGACACCAACCTCGGCGACGAGCGTCCCCACCTGGCCAAGTGGGCAGCCCGCGGCTGGTGAACGCCAGAAGGTTTGGCGCGAGCCCGGTGGGCCGTCGCGGGGGCTGGTCACCTACTCCGCGAGGAAGCTGCCACCGAAGCCGCCACAGCCGAACGATCGGGTACACGATGCAGTCATGGACGACGCGGAGAGGCTCCGGGCCGGTTTGGTCGTTGCCTCGCCGCTGACCCAGCCGGTGGACCTGAGCGGGTTCGACGACACCGCCCACAGCTGCGGGCGCGGACAACCGGCCCGCGGCCTTGTGCTGGGTGACGGCGTGGCCCCGGCGCACTACTGCCGAGACTGCTCCACTGAGCATTGCTGGGCGCGCGCCCACGTCCTCGACCTGGCCTGACTGCGACACGCCGACGCCTACTCGCGTTCTGAACGACTCGGCTTCTCGGTCACGGACCCAGCGACCATGGGGGTCGGGGACGTCGCGCCGGTGAGCGAGCCCGCACGCGCTGGTTCCCACGCAAATGGTCGGGGACCAATGGCGCGCGGCCGGGCTCAGCCGTCGGCCTGCGCCGTCCGGCGGGTGTGCAGCAGGCTGGCCACGGCGGTGACCCCGAGGATCACCACGATCACCACCAGCGACAGCGTGATCGGGATCACCGGCGCCCACGGCACCGGCTCGCCCCCGTTGATGAACGGCAGCGTGTTGGTGTGCAGCGCCTCGAGCACCAGCTTCACGCCGATGAACGCGAGGACGACCGCCAGCCCCCGGCCCAGGAAGACCAGCCGGTCCAGCAGCCCGCCGAGCAGGAAGTACAGCTGGACCAGGCCCATCAGCGCGAACGCGTTGGCCGTGAACACCAGGTAGGGCTCCTTGGTGAGCCCGAAGATCGCCGGGATGGAGTCGAGGGCGAACAGCACGTCGGTGGTGCCGATGGCGACCATCACGACGAGCATCGGGGTGAACAGCCGTCGCCCTGCCACCGTGGTGCGCAGCCTGATCCCGTCGTAGTCGGGGGCGGTGGGCACCACCCGGCGCACCAGGCGCAACAGCGCGTTCCCCTTGAACTCGTCCTCCTCGTCCTCGTCGTGGCTGAACAGCTTGTACGCCGTGTACAGCAGGAACGCGCCGAACAGGTAGAACACCCAGGAGAACCGGGCGATCGCGGCCGCGCCGAGCGCGATGAAGATCCCGCGGAACACCAGGGCCAGGATCACCCCGATGATCAGCACGGTCTGCTGGGCGGTCGCCGGGACCCGGAACCGGGACATGATGATGACGAACACGAACAGGTTGTCGACCGACAGGCTGTACTCGGTCAGCCACCCGGCGTAGAACTCACCGGCGTAGCGGCTGCCGAACGCGACGGCGACCACGGCCCCGAAGGCAAGGGCGAGCGCGATGTAGAAGAAGACCCACGCGGTCGACTCGCGCATCGTCGGCCGATGCGGTCGGCGGCTGACCGCGACCAGGTCGATCGCGATGACGGCGAGGATGCCGGCGAGCGTGGCGCCCCAGACGGCTGGTGAGACGTCCATGGAGCGTGACGTTCCTTCCGGGAGCAAGGGCCGGCTCAATCCACCCTAACGGCTGGCCGCCCGAGGTCGTCTCCTCGCCATCGGAGGCCCAGGCCGCGTCAGCCGACCCCTGCGGCGTCCATGCCGCGCAGCTCCTTCTTCAGGTCCCCGATCTCGTCGCGCAGTCGGGCCGCCACCTCGAACTGCAGCTCGGCAGCGGACGCGTGCATCTGGTCGGTGAGCTGCTGGATCAGGTCGGCCAGTTCGGCGCGCGGCATCCCGGCCAGGTCGGTGGAGTGCCGGCCGACGTCGACGCCCCGGCCACCTCCCCGGACCGGCCCCCTTCCCCGCGACTGGCTGCGGCCGGAGCCGATCAGCTGCTCGGTGTCGGCGTCCTCCCTGGCCAGCAGCTCGGTGATGTCGCTAATCCGCTTGCGCAACGGCTGCGGGTCGAGGCCGCGCTCGGTGTTGTAGGCGACCTGCTTGGCCCGGCGCCGGTTGGTCTCGTCGATCGCGTGCTGCATGGACGGGGTGATCTGGTCGGCGTACATGTGCACCTGGCCGGAGACGTTGCGGGCCGCCCGGCCGATGGTCTGGATCAGCGACGTCCCCGACCGCAGGAACCCCTCCTTGTCGGCGTCCAGGATGGACACCAAGGACACCTCGGGCAGGTCCAGACCCTCGCGCAGCAGGTTGATGCCCACGAGGACGTCGAACTCGCCTTGCCGCAGCTCGCGCAGCAGCTCCACCCGGCGCAGCGTGTCGACCTCGGAGTGCAGGTACCGCACCCGGATGCCCAGCTCGAGCAGGTAGTCGGTGAGGTCCTCCGCCATCTTCTTGGTCAGCGTGGTGACGAGCACCCGCTCGTCCCGTTCGGCCCGCTCTCTGATCTCGTGCACGAGGTCGTCGATCTGGCCCTTCGTGGGCTTGACCACGACCTCGGGGTCGACCAGTCCGGTGGGCCGGATGATCTGCTCGACCACCCCGTGGCCACGGCCGAGCTCGTAGGGGCCGGGGGTCGCCGACAGGTAGACCGTCTGCCCGACCCGCTCAACGAACTCCTCCCAGCGCAGCGGCCGGTTGTCCATGGCGCTGGGCAGCCGGAAGCCGTGGTCGACCAGGTTGCGCTTGCGGGACATGTCCCCCTCGTACATGCCCCCGATCTGTGGCACGGTCACGTGCGACTCGTCGATGACCATCAGGAAGTCCTCGGGGAAGTAGTCGAGCAGGGTGTTCGGTGGCGTGCCGGGCGCGCGGCCGTCGATGTGCCGGCTGTAGTTCTCGATCCCGGAGCAGCTGCCGACCTGCCGCATCATCTCCACGTCGTACGACGTACGCATCCGCAGCCGCTGCGCCTCCAGCAGCTTCCCCTGCCGCTCCAGCTCGGCCAGCCGCTCCGCAGCCTCCGCCTCGATGCCGGCGATCGCCCGCTCCATGCGCTCCGGCCCGGCGATGTAGTGGGACGCCGGGAAGACGTACAGCTCCTCGTCCTCGGTCACCACCTCGCCGGTGAGCGGGTGCAGGGTCATCAGCCGCTCGATCTCGTCGCCGAACATCTCGATCCGAACGGCTCGCTCCTCGTACACCGGGAAGATCTCGATCGTGTCGCCACGCACCCGGAAGGTGCCCCGGGTGAACGCGATGTCGTTGCGGGTGTACTGAATGTCCACGAACCGGCGCAGCAGCTGGTCCCGGTCGAACTCCTGGCCGACCCGCAGCCGCACCATCCGGTCGACGTACTCCTGCGGGGTGCCCAGGCCGTAGATGCACGACACCGAGGCCACCACGATGACGTCGCGCCTGGTGAGCAGGCTGTTCGTGGCCGAGTGCCGCAGCCGCTCCACCTCGTCGTTGATCGAGGAGTCCTTCTCGATGTAGGTGTCGGTCTGCGGGATGTACGCCTCGGGCTGGTAGTAGTCGTAGTACGAGACGAAGTACTCGACCGCGTTGTTGGGCAGCAGCTCGCGGAACTCGTTGGCCAGCTGGGCCGCGAGGGTCTTGTTCGGGGCCATCACCAGGGTCGGCCGCTGCAGCCGCTCCACCAGCCAGGCCGTGGTCGCGGACTTGCCGGTGCCGGTGGCCCCGAGGAGCACGACGTCGCGCTCCCCCGCGCGGACCCGCCGCTCGAGCTCGTCGATGGCGGCGGGCTGGTCGCCGGACGGCGAGAACTCGGAGATCACCTGGAACGGGGCCACCCGGCGCTGCAGGTCGGTCACGGGGCGCATGGGTCCACGGTAGGGGGCGGGTCCGACAACCGCCCAGGGCCGTCCGCCGCCGACGCCTATCATGGTGAAGGTGGCTGGTGCGTCCCTCCCGCGGCACCGCCGTACCCACCCCTGGTGGCCGGCCGGGCGGCACCGTGTGCGCACCGACCCCTACTCCCGCTGGGTCGTCCCGCTGGTCGTCGCCGCCGGCATCATGGTCGTCGTCTTCAGTCTGCTGGTCGTCGACGCCCTGGTGAGCACCTGAGCGGGCGGCCGTGCGGTCAGGCCAGCCGTGAGGTGACCTCCACCCAGAGCTCGGCCACTTGCACCTCGAGGTCAGCGAACGTCCCGGCGTTGTCGATGACGACGTCGGCGACGGCGGCCCGCTCGGCCGGGGTCGCCTGCGCGGCGATCCTGGCACCGGCGTCCTCGGCGCTGAACCCCCGGTGCTCGACCAGCCGGTCCACCCGCACGTCCTCGGGCGCCTCGACCACGACGACCATGTCGTAGCGCGCCGCGTAGCCCTTCTCCACGAGCAGCGGGACGTCGTGGACGACGACGGCGTCCGGTGGGACCGATGCGAGCAGGTCCTGGGTCCGCTGGGCCACCAGCGGGTGGACCACGGCCTCGAGCCGCCGCCTGGCCCGCTCGTCGCCGAACACCAGGCGCGCCATGGCGGCCCGGTCCAGCGCCCCGTCTGCGGTCAGCACCTCGGAGCCGAACTGCGCGACGACCTCGGCGAGACCCGAGGTGCCCGGTTCGACCACCTCGCGGGCGATCCGGTCAGCGTCGATGAGCACCGCACCGTAGGTCATGAGCAGGCGGGCCACCTCGCTCTTGCCGGCCCCGATCCCGCCAGTGAGCCCGATCGTCAGCACGGTTCGAAGCGTAGACGGAGAACGTGCTGCGGCCCCGCACCCGGTGGGGTGCGGGGCCGCAGCCAGCCAGTCCGCTGGATCAGGACTCGCCGGTCAGCTTCTCGCGCAGCGCGGCCAGCGCCTCGTCCGACGCGAGGGTGCCAGCGGCCTCCTCGGCGTCGTCGCTGCCCTCGGAGGAGTAGGCCGACGGCGCCTCGGTGGTGGCCTCGGCGTCGCTGCGACGGGCCTCCTCGACCTGCACCTTGTGCGCCTCGAACCGCTCCTGGGCCGCGGCGTACTGCTTCTCCCACTCGGCCTGCTGCGTCTCGTAGCCGGGCAGCCACTCGCCGGTCTCCGGGTCGAAGCCGTCGGGGTAAATGTAGTTGCCCTGCTCGTCGTAGTTCGCCGCCATGCCGTACATGGTCGGGTCGAACTCCACGGCCTCGCCGATGGTGCCCTCGTTGGCCTGCTTCAGGGACAGGCTGATCCGGCGCCGCTCGAGGTCGATGTCGATGACCTTGACGAAGATGTCGTTGGCGACCTGGACGACCTGCTCAGGGATCTCCACGTGGCGCTCGGCCAGCTCGGAGATGTGGACCAGGCCCTCGATGCCCTCGTCCACCCGGACGAACGCGCCGAACGGCACCAGCTTGGTGACCTTGCCGGGGACGACCTGGCCGATCTGGTGGGTCCGGGCGAACTGCTGCCAGGGGTCCTCCTGCGTCGCCTTGAGCGACAGCGAGACCCGCTCGCGGTCCATGTCTACGTCGAGGACCTCGACGGTGACCTCCTGGCCGACCTCGACGACCTCGGACGGGTGGTCGATGTGCTTCCAGGACAGCTCGGAGACGTGCACCAGACCGTCGACGCCGCCGAGGTCCACGAACGCACCGAAGTTGACGATCGAGGAGACGACGCCGCTGCGCACCTGACCCTTCTGCAGCGTGGTGAGGAAGTTCTGCCGCACCGCGGACTGGGTCTGCTCCAGCCACGCCCGGCGGGACAGCACGACGTTGTTGCGGTTCTTGTCCAGCTCGATGATCTTGGCCTCGAGCTCCTTGCCGACGTACGGCTGGAGGTCGCGCACCCGGCGCATCTCGACCAGGGACGCCGGCAGGAAGCCGCGCAGCCCGATGTCGAGGATCAGGCCGCCCTTGACCACCTCGATGACGGTGCCGGTGACGACGCCGTCCTCCTCCTTGAGCTGCTCGATCGTGCCCCAGGCGCGCTCGTACTGGGCGCGCTTCTTGGACAGGATCAGCCGGCCCTCCTTGTCCTCCTTCTGCAGGACCAGGGCCTCGATCTCGTCACCGACCTTGACGACCTCGTTGGGGTCGACGTCGTGCTTGATCGAGAGCTCGCGGGAGGGGATGACACCCTCCGTCTTGTAACCGATGTCGAGCAGGACTTCGTCACGGTCCACCTTGACGATGACTCCCTCGACGATGTCGCCGTCGTTGAAGTACTTGATGGTCAGGTCGATCGCGGCGAGGAAGTCCTCCGCGGAGCCGATGTCGTTCACGGCTACCTGCGGCGTCGCGGTCGGGACGGCGACGGTGTCGGCGGTGCTTGCGGTCATAGGGGTAGGGACTCCGATGCGGACAGATGGTCGAACGGCGCGCAGAGGGCCCGTGGATCGACGTGCCGGGACCCGGTCAGGGAGGACTGGGGAGACGCATCGAGCGCGAGCCTGCTCGGTCCGAGGTCGCGCAGGCCCACAACGCAGCGGACAGTCTACGTTTGCGCAGGTGGGAGGGTCAATCGAGCGCCGGCCGGCTGGGACGGACGAGTCCCGGCGGGCCAGCCGGTCCTGGTGGGACGCCGAGGCGGACGCCTACCAGGCCGAGCATGGCAGCTTCTTGGGCGACGTGCGCTTCGTCTGGGGCCCCGAGGGGCTGGATGAGGCGGACGCCGGGCTGCTCGGCCCGGTGGGCGGACGGCGGGTCCTCGAGGTGGGCAGCGGGGCCGCCTCGGGAGCCCGCTGGCTGGTCGCGTCGGGGGCCCGTGCCGTGGCGACTGACCTGTCGGGCGGGCAGCTGGCCCACGCGGCCCGGCTGTCGGCGTCCACCGGCGTCCCGGTGCCGCTGGTGCAGGCGGACGCCTGCGCGCTGCCGTTCGCCGTGGCGTCGTTCGACGTCGCCTGCTCGGCCTACGGGGCGGTACCGTTCGTCGCAGACCCGACCGCCCTGCACCGCGAGGTGGCCAGGGTGCTGAGCCCGGGTGGGCGCTGGGTGTTCTCGGTGACCCATCCGCTGCGCTGGGCGCTGCCGGACTCCCCCGGTCCCGAGGGCCTGGTGGTGCGGCACTCGTACTTCGACCGGGCGCCCTACGTCGAGCAGGACGACGCCGGGCGAGCGACCTACGTGGAGCACCACCGCACGCTCGGCGACAGGGTGCGCGAGCTCGTGGCCGCCGGGTTCGAGCTGGTGGACCTGGTCGAGCCGGAGTGGCCGGCGTCGAACAGCTCGACCTGGGGCGGCTGGAGCCCCCTACGCGGCGCGCTGGTCCCTGGGACGGCGATCTTCGTGTGCGTCACTCGGTAGCGGCCCAGACCGGGCGCTGCAGCTTATGAAGGTGGGCGGCCGCACTCACGGGACCCCGGCACCTGCCACGAGTTTGGGCTCCATCCACCGCCATACTAGACGCGCACCCTCGGTGGTCCAGTGCAGTCCATCGGTGCGCAGCTGGACCCCGTCGACTGAGGCCTGGTAGCCGTGGGCGCACAGCAGGCTCCCCACGTCGACCACCGTGACGGCGGGGAAGTACGACGCCGCGGTCTCGACCGCGCGGTTGGTCGCCGCGATGCGGCCGGGATCGTTGACCACCGGTGGGTAACGCCCCCACTGGAACAGCGTGCTGGCCGGGATGTCGACGTTCGGCACGTCGTGGCAGTGGTCGAGGACGACGGCGGCGTGGGGCATGGAGTGGAGGATCTCGGCGAGCACCGTGCGGTAGTCGGCGACCGTCAGCGTCATCCACTCCGGGTCGGTGTAGGGCACCGCTCGCCCATCCACCCACCGGTCGTACTGCTCCCAGCTGCCTGCGAACAGCACCCCAAGGTCACCAGCCGCATTCGCGATCTCGGACCCTCGCGCCTTGGCCCAGTCGTCGCAGAGCGGCTCCTGCGGGCTCACTGGCTGCCCGCCCACAACGGAGACGTAGGGGACGACTCCACAACCGAGCCGGGTCACGAGGCGGACCGTGAGAGTGCTCGAAGGATCGTCCTTGATTCCCGCGTACAGGCTCAGGGCCTGCGAGTCCCCAACCAGCACGACGGACCGAATGGCCGTACCCTTTGGGCTGGGCGGCGCCGCCTGAGGAGCAGTGCTGGGAAGGCTCGCGGCGACCTTCGCCAGCGCATCTATCGAGTCGGACGAGGGCACGGCCTTGCCCGGCAAAGGGACCAGCACGGCGAGGATGACGACCGCCGCGGAGATGTCCAGAAGCGCCTCGGCCGGCATGGGACCCAGCTGCGGCAACGAGCCCCGCCGGACCGGACGCTCGACCAGCAGGTATGAGCCGGTGGCGGCGGCCAACGTCACGAGGATCCGCAGGACCAGCAGCGGCGCTGCGCTCAGCCCGGTCCGCTGCGCGTCGAGGACCACGTACACCGGCCAGTGCCAGAGGTACACCCCGTACGAGATGGTGCCCAGGAGGACCAGCGGGCGCCAGCCCAGCCAACGGGTCGGACCGCTGGCGTCCGGTTCCGCGGCGACCCCGACGACCACGAGTACCGAAGCAGTTGCCACGAGAAGCAGCCCGCCCTGATACAGCCACGCGGACTCCGGCCGGGCGAGGACGAGCAGTGGCACCAGGACCGCGAATCCTGGTAGCGAGACCGACCGATACCAGGCGCCCCGGTGCCCCCCCGGCTCGTGGTCCCAGACCCGGTGGCCGATCAAGCTGGCAGCGAGGGCGCCCACGAGAATGGCCTGCAGCCGCGTGTCCGTGCCGTAGTACAACCGCGTCAGGCTGGCGCCATGAGCCTGGAGGACCATCGTCAGCAGGGCAGAGCCGGCCACGCCCAGGCCGAGAATCCATGGCAGGTACCGCCGCCCGAGGGGCCGCGAGAGGACGAACAGGGCGATCAGCGGGAAGACGAGGTACCACTGTTCCTCGATGGCCAGGGACCAGGTGTGGAGCAGGGGCGACGGACCGGCGTATTGGTCGACGTAGGACTGTCCGGTGAGGATGAAGCGCCAGTTAGAGACGTAGACCAGTGTCGCGATCGCATCGCCGCGCACGCGTTGCCCCCACACGACACCGGCGAGAGGCAGCACCCACATCACGACGACCAGCAGGACCCCGAGCGCCGGGAGGAGCCGTCGCGCCCGGCGAGCCCAGAATCGGCCCAGATCCAGCCGACCGGTGACCTCGTGCTCGCGGAGCAGCAGCGAGGTGATGAGAAAGCCGGAGAGCACGAAGAACAGGTCGACCCCGAGGAATCCGCCCTGGGTCCACGGCACGTCCCCGTGGTAGAGCAGGACGGCAAGCACGGCCAGAGCCCGCACGCCGTCCAGGGCAGGCCGATGCGGGAGCGTGCGTTCTGCCAACCCGGCTCCTCTTGTCCACCCGAGGCAAGGAGACTATCCCGGTAGCGAAGGGCGGCTGGTGCCTTGCCATGAATCCCCATCAGGGAAATAGGTCAGCTCAGCGACGGTGGAGCCACGTGTAGTCCCCGGCGCTGCCCTGAGAGATGAAGTCGCCCACAAATCATGATCCGGAGCGGGCTCGGACTTCGGACCCGTGACCGAGGCTCTACGTCCCCGGTGGGGGCCCAGGTAGATCGGGGCTCGCGGGACGTGGTTCGTTGAGCAAAGCAGTCAGGTTTGTAGCGGCCTCGGTCTGGGCCGTGCTGCCGGGGCTGTCCTTCGGACCGGTCGGACCGGCATGAGCGGCGCCCCCCTGGCGACCGAGGGCGAAGTAGAGACCGAGCAGCAGCAGTACCAGCCCAAGGATCAAACAGATGAGGGGCAGGGTGCTCCCAATCAGGTTGATCTTGTTCGCGCCGCTCTTCGCGGCGTCGACTGAACCTCGGACGTTCTCGGGGGTGAATGACAACGTGGCATCGAGCAGAACCAGCTGGTCGGTGCCGTCAGAGCCACGCAGAGTCTGCCGCTGGTGCTCCGTGCCGTTGACGACTGACCCCGTCGTCGGCTCGACCCAAACCGTCCGCTCGTTCGTGTAGAACCGCGGGGCCTTAACTGAGGGCTGGTCCGGCTGGCCGACGAGTGAGCCCGGAACCTCAAGCGTCGCGTATTGCGTTGGCGGGATTGTCTGGCTGAACTTGTAGACCTTGAGTCCTTGGAGGGTCGCGGTGCCCTTGAACTCGATCGTGACCGGTTTGCCGAGAGTGGAGTCGAAATAGGGGTAGGACTTCTGAGCCACGTTGAACGGGAACTTGAACGGCACCATGCCGGTGAAGTCGGTGATCGGCGTACCGGACAGGTTAGCGTTGCAGCAGTTGATCATGTCGGACGTGTGCCCGTCGAAGGCGTACCGCGACGTTGATGCGTCGACGAGTCCGTCCGGGGCCGAGATCTGGCTCACAGGCGAGGCGTTGACGCTTTGGAAGACCTCGAAAACAGTTCGGTTGTCGGCCCCGTGGCTCGCGGCAACGTCGGTCCGGTACCGGCTCGTCGAGACCAACGACACGTTGGTGACCGACTTGAGTGCGCCCGCGTCGAACAGCGTGGCAGCCATACCCGCAGAGGGCGAGAGGCTGACACCACCGTCACACAGCGTGGTGCCCGTGCAGGCCAGTGGGGTCACCTCCGCGCGTGGAGCGACGTACCACTTGAGCAGAGGCGCAATGACCAACAGCAATGCGCCCAGACCGACTAGCACCAGTCCCAGGGTCTTCCGCACCGTGACCCACCTCCGATGGCCTTCGCTCCCGCCTCGCTGGTGACCGTATCGGAACTGAGCAGACTCGGTGGCGACTTCGCGGTTGCTCGCCGCGGAATCTCCGCTACCCTGGGCCCCCGGCCGGCGGCCCGCCCCGGGAAACGGCACGGTGATGAGCTGAGTACCGATGACACTCCTCGCCTTCCCGCTCACGGCGCGGGAAGGCGCACCCACAGACAGGGCCGACGTCCGGCTGACCGGGATTCGGCGGCCGCACGTCCTCGCGCTCGCCACAGGGCTGATCGCTATCCAGCTGGGGGTCCACGCCTGGCTCTCGCTGCGCGGCTCCCTCTACAGCGACGACTTCGCCCTCCAGAGCCTTGTCTCGGTCCCAGGCCGGAGTGGTCCCGGGTTCCTCCTTGACCAGCACGACGGTCACCTCATGCCGGGTGGCTTGGCGATCGCCTGGCTCACGACCAGGCTCGCGCCCCTGGCGCCGATCGCGCTCACGATCGAGCTGCTGGTCCTGCAGGCCGCAGTGTCCGCGCTGGTGCTGTGGCTGCTGGTCAGAGCCTTCGGCGCCCGTCCGCTGATCCTTGTGCCGCTTGGGCTGTTCCTCTTCTCCCCGCTCACCCTCCCGTCCGGTCTCTGGTGGGCAGCCGCGGTGAACATCCTTCCCATGGAGGCGGCCTTTGCCGTCGCCCTGGGCATGCACCTGTCCTACCTGAGGACGGAGCGGCTGACGTATCTCGGCGGCCAGGTCGGGGCCGTGGCGGTCAGTCTGGTCTTCTTCGAGAAGTCCTTACTGATCATCGTGGGCGTCGTGCTGGCCACGCTCGTCGTTGCGCCAGGTTCCCGTGCCACCGGCACTTCCTGGATCGGCAGCCTCTGGCGGTTCAGGTGGCTGTGGCGCGCCTACGCCGTCCTCGCCGTGGCCTACGTCGTCGTCTACCTGTCCTTGAGCGATCGCCCAAGCATGCTCGGAGACCCCCAGAAGGTGCTCCTCGAGCTCGTGGTACGTGGCCTTGGCCAGGCGGTGGTGCCCGCCGCTGTGGGCGGGCCAGTGGACTGGGTACCCACTGGCAACGGCAGCGCCATCGTGAACCCCCCTGTCTGGTTGATGGTCTCTGCCGCCGGAGCCGTGACCGTCGTCGTGCTGGCGACGTCGGCCATCCGCATGAGGGCGCGCCGAGCTTGGCTTGCAGCGGCGGCCTACGTCCTCGTTGACCTGTTCGTCATCCAGGTGGGCCGGGGGGCGGCCCCGTTCGCGCCGCTGCTCCCACTGGCGCTGCGGTACACGGCCGACGGCGCCGTCTTCGTCGCCCTGATGCTCGGGCTGGTCCTGATGCCCCTCCGAGGGGAAGTGGAGCAGGAGGCCGTCGCCGTCACCCGTCGAGTCCTTGCCCGTAACCCGGCGCAGACAACCGCGGTGGCCACCGTCACAGCTGCGACCTTCCTGCTGCTTTGTCTGGCGTCAAGCATGGCTTATGGCCATATCTGGTCGACAACGAACACCTCGAAGCCGTGGCTGGTGAACATGAAGCGGAGCCTCGAGGCAGCCCCCCAAGCCGTGGGGCTGCTTCCCCAAACCGTCCCGGACTTTGTCCTCTTCCCGTTGTCATACCCGGACAACCTCACCTCACGAGTGTTCGCTGCGTATCCCAACCGCCCACCCTTCACGGCCCAAACCTCCCGGCTTCAGGTTTTCGATCAGGATGGGGTGCTCAGACCTGGCGCGGTCAGCGGGACCGAAGCTGCTGCGCCGCCGCTCCCCGGGTGCTGGCGGATTGCGGACGGCGCCGGCCTCGTCCGCCTTGCGGCCTCAGCCGTCAATTGGCAGCACACCCTTCACCTCGCCTATATGGACGGGTCCAGCACCGATGGAACGGTGCAGCTAGGTTCAGGTCCCGCGGTCCCGGTGCGTTTCGAACGCGGGCTCCACGACGTCTACGTCGTGCTCGCGGGCGGCGGCGACCAGTTGAACGTCACGTTGCAGGACCCCGCAGCCGTAATGTGCATCGGAGCCGCGCAAGTCGGACAGGCTGAGGTCGTGATAGGTCCATGACCATCGCCACTCTCCCCCCCAGCGCAAGGGACATCCCGCTCACACGTCTCCCTGCGCTGGACGCGATGCGCGTCGTGGCAGCGACCGCGGTACTCAGCACCCACGCCGCGTTCCAGACCGGGACCGCTGCTCGCGGGCCGGTTGGGGCGGTGCTCGCACGGATGGACTGCGGCGTGGCCGTCTTCTTCGTCCTCTCTGGGTTCCTGCTCTACCGCCCGTGGGCCGTCGCCGCCCAGTTCGACGCCCGCCGGCCGAAAGCCTCCGCGTACCTGTTGCATCGGGCCCTGCGAATCCTCCCGGCCTACTGGCTGGTCGTCGTCGTGGCCCTCACCCTGATGCCGGCCAACATCGCGGCAACCCCCCGACAGTGGGTCGCCCAGCTCCTCCTCGTTCAGATCTACGCTCCCGGCCTGCTCTCGGAGGGGCTGACCCAGATGTGGAGCCTGGCCACAGAAGTGGCCTTCTACCTGATCCTGCCGCTGCTCGCGCTCGCGATCACGACCGTCGGGCGCGTCGTGGGCCAGCTGCGCGCCGTGATCGCCGGCTCGATCGTCATGCTCGTTGTGGGGATCTACTGGCAGATCCTCTCGCACAGTGCCGGCCGACCCTCGTACTGGTCCTTCTGGTTGCCCGGTTACCTGGCCTGGTTCGGCGCAGGGATGCTGCTCGCTGCCCTTGTCGAACGGTTGCTTGCGCCAGGAGAGCTGCCGTCATGGGGGTCTACGTTGAGGTCACTGGCAGCGTCACCGGGTACCTGCTGGGCGACCGCAGGAGCGCTCCTGCTGCTGGCCGCCACCCCGATCGCGGGGCCGCGAGCGTTCGAGGCGGCCCAGACGCCCGGAGCAGCCGTGGTGAAGAACCTCCTCTACCTCGTCATCGCTGTCCTGGTGGTCCTTCCAGCGGCGCTACCCTCGGAACGGCCGGGGCTGTTCCTGCGGATCACGAGTGGCGGCGTCGCGCACCGCCTGGGTGAGGTCTCCTACGGCATGTTCCTGTGGCACCTCATCCTGTTGTCTACGGCCTTCCAGGTCCTTGGCCTGCATGAGTTCGCTGGGGGGTTCCTCGCCGTGTTCGCCCTCACTTGGACCTGGACGGTCGCGGTCTCGTTCACCAGCTGGTCGATCCTCGAGCGACCCTTCCTGCGGTTGAAACGCAGGGTTCCGCTCTGACCGAAACGCTAAGCCGCCCGCCACGGCCGCGAGGGAGACGAGACAGAGGCCCTGGGGCAGCGCCGAGTTACCGATGTACGGGGAGCTCCCGCCCCACGGGGCGGACAACAGGACAAGCCCCGCCGCCGTGGCGGTCGCAGCCGCCACCGCCGGAAGAAGCCAGCGGGCTACCGCCGGCCACCACCGCGCCGTTGCGGCGGCAAGGAAGGCGGTGAACGCTGCCGGCCACCATCCCAGAGTGGCCATCAGCACACAGGCGACCAGGACCGCAACCGGGGTCGCGAGCCGGTTGCTTGAGTTCCGTGGGGCGGTCTCACCGCCTCTCGCAGGGGCCACAGCGGCGGAGACGAGCAGGATCGCGGCGAGCAGCCCCCCCAGCAGGCCGAGCCTGTAGGCGTGATCCGGGCCGAAGGTCATCGTGACGGACGTGGCCGGACCGGCCGGTAGGACGTAGCCCTGGCGCCACCCGTCAACGGTCACGGCGACCAGTGGCCGTCCTCCCGCCGTAGCGCGCCAGCCAGGATTCGCGTTCTGGGAGAAGGCCAGCAGCGTCGCGGAGGGTCGCGCTGCCACATCGATGCTGCGGCTCGCCGGCGAGTCGACGGTAACCCGGGCGGCGATCGTAGGGACCACGACGTCCACGGCTGGCCCCAGGACTACCTGCCGCGCCGTCCACAGGTCGGTCGAGTGAAGCTCGATCCGGCTCGTTGGACCGACCTCGGCCGTAGATCGCGGGCCACAGGGGGTCAGCGCCATCGGCCGCAGCGCGATGAGGTCACCCACTGTTGTCATGCCCTGGGTCCGGACGGCCAACCCGTCGACGATGACCGAGGGCGTGCTGCCGCACGGCAACTGCACCTGTCGCTGGAGGTCGACCGGCTGTCGAAGGTCCTCGGCACCGCCGAGAGTCAGCTCGGAGACTCCCACCGGCAGCGGTGACGTGATGTTGTCGTACGGGTTGTGGGACTGCCTTTGCTGCGCCGCCACCAAGGAGATTGACAGGCTGTCGACGACCACCGGACGAGGCAGCACGACGAGGCCGTCCGGGGGGACGGGGGCGTCTGCAATGAGCCCGGGCGCGCTGATGTGGACAGCCGTTGGAGGCGAGGCAGCCAGAGACGGGTCGACGTCAAGCCGCAACCATGAGATCTCGCGCTTCTCCGGCAGGGTGAGATCCAGCGTCGGCCTAGCGTCGTCGGTCGCAGCTACCCAGCCGGTGGTCGGGTCCGCGTCGGACGCTGATTGCGCGCGACCTGCGGGATCGCTCACCGAGGCGGAGCTCGAGGTCACCCGGATCCCGGGGTACGCCAGGTCGATCAACCTGTCCAGCGCGGCGCCTGGATGCGGCAGCACGACGGCGTGCACCGGCAGCGTCTCACGGTCCGTGCCGACCTCGACGGTACGGTCCAGTCCGAGTTCGTCCTCACCTGGGGCCTCGAGGCCGGAGGCGCACCAGGAGCGCCCCTGCGATCGAGGGCACCCGTTGACTGCACCATCT
This sequence comes from Actinomycetes bacterium, assembly GCA_036510875.1. Classification (NCBI taxonomy): domain Bacteria; kingdom Bacillati; phylum Actinomycetota; class Actinomycetes; species Actinomycetes bacterium. The sequence goes on along the minus strand of DATCDE010000361.1, from coordinate 10,184 downwards.
GCCGTCGTGAGCACGATGGCCGCCGCCAGAGAGCCTGGCGGAGCGGGGGAGGTCACCAGGGTGCGCTGCACCTGGACGCCGGGCACGTCGATCTCCCGGATCGCGAACGAGCGAAGGCCGCCGCCACCGCTCTCGGCGGACAACGTGATGCGAAGCGCCTTCGTGGGCGCCAGATCCGGGAGCTGGACGGTCCCCTGCGGGTTGTCGACATTGACGACGTACCGCTGGCTGTCGCCGGAGACAACCACTTGGGTCGGTACTGATCCCGAGGGATCCGTGCCAAGCTGCAATGTGCTCCCACGCACGTCGGTCGCGAACGGGAAGGTCAGCTGCAGCCACTGCCCGATTGCCGTCGTTGCGGGAGCCGAGACCCACTGGGTGACACCAGAACCGTCCACTCCGGCGTAGGGCTGCTCGTATGGGCGCGCCCCGCCGACGGTGTAGACGTCTGCCGCGGACGAGGACGCAGACACCTGCGCGAACAGGTATCTCGCAGTGGTCCGGGGGCCGGAACCTGGTGGGAAGTAGTCGGGAACGACGCCCAAGGAGCGACTCGGCTCGGTGGGGGTGAGCGTCGCTGATGCCGAGTTGTCGATCTGGCCGAAGTTGCGCGCACGCCGCCGAAGGCCATCCGTGACGACGGTAGGCCCGACGGCCCCACCAGCAGTGGCGCCGACGATTCTGGTCGGCGTGCCCTGGAACACAGAGCCGTCGTCAAGCGAAAGCAGCGACTCGGGTCCCCCAACCACCCGTGGGGAGTCCGCGAGCGGCACAGCCTTCACGGCGGCGACCGGGACGGTCACCTGGTACACCTCGAGCGCGTTGTAAGGGCGATCCAGCGACTGGTCCTCAGTGACGGCACCATCCTGCGTGCCACCAACCAGCGGGCCGAAAGCGGCGACTCGTGCCAGACCGGGCGAGTCGTCGATCGCCTGATGGACGAGGACGGGTCGCGGCGCGTCGGCCTGACCGTAGGCGAGATCGTTCCGAACAAGGAGGAACGCGATCCCGGCGCGGGCGAGGTACGTGGCCAGTCCGGCAGAACCAACACCCGTGGCGAGCCGTTGCTGGACAGCGTCCAGCATTCGAATCGTGCCAGCCGGTGTCAGCGGAACTGCACTTCGAACAACCCAGTCGTCGCGGCTCAGCGCTTGGAGCGGGTCGTCCTGCGTCGTCCCCCAGGTGAACACCGCGAAGGACGACCCTGGAACCACCAAAACGCTGCCCTGGCTGGCCCGCTGGTCCAGCCAGCCCGCCGCCTGCTGTTCGTACGTGGGGATCCCGGCGTAGCTGCCGGGGGGCACCAGCGAACCGTCCACGGCCGGCAGGACGAACCCGACTCCGGCCAGGGCAAGAAGCAGCAGCGAGCCCGCAGCGGCAGGGCGCGGGAATGCCACGCTCGGGGAGCGAGCCGCGGCAGCGGAGGTGACGAGCCCAACCACGTGTGCGAGGGAGAGCGCCAGGGGTAGCGTCACGAGCGGCTGGAACTTGTGCACGTTGCGGAAGGCGGCCAGCGCACCGTCCAGGAGCCGGTTCTCCAACCCGGCGAACGGCGGTGCCAGGGCACCGAGGTGCCCGAAGGTGACCGCTACCGCGCCGATGAGGACACCGAGCACGAGCCAGCGGCGTTCCGGTAGATCACGCCGGGCGAGACCGTACAGGCCGAGGGCGGCGACAAGGGCCGTGTCCAGGACCGCAAGCTGACTGGTCGCGAACCACCATCCTGCGGGCCGCTGCGGGCCGTAGGGACCCGTCAACAGCGAGAGCCAGTTCGAATTGCCCCGAAGGGTCTCGACCAGCGACGTGGCCGCGGTGGCGACGTGGGCGTTCTCGATCCAGTCGAGGAAGGGCGGGCTGTAGCGGCCGAGCAGGATGAGAGGCACCACCCACCAGACGACGGCCAGCGCGACGGCGAGCAGCCACCAGCCCATCAGCGCCCGCCGTCGCTGGCCTCGCTCACGGGTGAGCAGGAACAGGAGCGGCAGTGGCAGCACCGACAGGGTCGCGGAGGCGTTCACCCCTCCCATGCACAACACCGCCACCCCGCTGCGCATGGCGGCCTTGCGCGGTGAGCCGTACCGGGTGCCTACGGCTAGCGGGGCCACGACCCACGGCAGGAGCACCATCGGGAGCAGTTCCACCGAGATCGGCCCGACGTCACCGGCCATCCGCGGGGCGAACGCGTAGAACAGGCCGGCCGCCGCCAGCGACCACGGTGTGCCGATACCGAGCACACGGCCGAGCCGGACGACCCCGAGGTAGGCGACGCAGAGAAGGAGTGCCCACCAAAGGCGCTGCAACTCCCAGGCAGCGACGCCGAACCAGCGCCCGACCAGGAAGAACGGTCCCATCGGGAAGAGGTAGCCGTAGGCCTGGTCCTGCGCCTGTCCCAGATAGCCGTGGGGGTCCCACATGTGCAGCGACCTTGTGAGCAGGCCGAGCGGATTCGCGGTCAAGTCGACCTTGGTGTCCGGGACCACCTGCCCGGGATCCTGGGCGAACGTGAGAGCCGCGAGAAGAGCGCAGATCGCCGCGTGTCGGGTCCACCAGACGACGCGCATGTGCACCGGCTGCGGCCCAAGGGTCACCTGATGGTCCCCCGAGAGCATCGCCGCGGGGAGCGGCGGGTAGCGGTGCGCGCGAGCATCCCCCGACCCTAACCGAGGGACTTCTCGCTTCCAGGCCATCCGGAGACTCGAAGTGGTCTACGTTCGTTCCCACCGGAAGCGGGCCGGCGAAGGGCAGGAGGTCGGGGACGATGCAGCGCCTGACCCCCGTCAGCGCCGCCCGGGCGCCGCATGTCGCTTTCCTGAACTGGCGCGACACGGACAATCCGGAAGGCGGAGGTTCCGAGCGCTACGTGGAAAGGGTCGCCGCCTCGCTGGTCCAGGCCGGGTATCGGGTGACGATCGTCTGCGCCGCTCACCGCAATGCGCCCGACGACGAGGTGCGAGACGGAGTGCGGTTCGTCCGTCGAGGCAGCAAGCTCGGCGTATACCCAGCGGCCGCGACCGCGATCGCCACTCACCGGCTCGGTCACGTGGACGTCGTGGTTGACGTGCAGAACGGGGTGCCCTTCCTCAGCCGCCTCGTGACCCGCCGGCCGGTGATCGTGCTCGTCCATCACGTGCACCGTGAGCAGTGGCCGATCGTCTACGGCCGCGTTCGGGCCCGGATCGGCTGGTGGGTCGAGTCCTGGCTCGCCCCCAGGATCTACCGGAACTGTCAGTACGTCGCCGTATCAGAGGTGACCAAACGCGAGCTCGCCGAATTGGGGATCCGCGCGGAACGGGTGGCAGTGGTTCACAACGGCACCGAGGAAGTCCCGATCCGACCCGTCGAGCGATCCCCCGTCCCCACCCTCATCGTTCTGGGAAGACTGGTGCCACATAAGCGGGTTGAGCACTGTCTTCAGGCGGTCGCGGAGCTCCGGACGACAATGCCGGGCATCCGACTCGTGGTTGTCGGTGACGGCTGGTGGTCAGACCGGCTCAACGCGGAGGCGCAACGGCTCGGCGTGGATGACCTGACGGAGTTCACTGGCTTCGTCAACGAGAAGCGCAAGCACGAGCTGTTGGCCCAATCCTGGGTGCTCGCCTTGCCTTCGCTCAAGGAGGGATGGGGTTTGGCCGTCGTCGAGGCAGCCACTCACGGCACCCCCTCGGTCGCGTATCACAGCGCTGGGGGGGTCGCCGAGTCCATCGTCGACGGCGTGACCGGCGTCCTGGTCGACGACGACGTCCGCGCATTCACCGATACGCTGCACCAGCTCTTGACCGACCGGGACCTGCGGGAATCGCTCGGCGCCGCGGCCCGAGATCGTGCCAAGTCCTTCACCTGGGTTCAGACGGCTGAGTCGTTCGGGATCGTCCTGAACGCGGCGCTGAGCGGCACCCGCCGGGTCGCCGCGACAGATCCTCGCGTCAGCGTCAGCACAGCTCAACGACTGCCGTAGACCACCAGCGGCGCGCTCACCGTCGACGGGGCGCTGTTTTGGATCAACGTGGCGCCGGTGAACGTGGCCACGACGGCCAAAACGACTCCGACGGCCAACGAGACTGCCAACCCCGCAACCGTACCCATGAGCGATTCTCCCGAATGTCAAGGCTTCCCGTACCCGCTCTTTCGCACGATAGCAGCGCCGAGACGCGACGACGGCCGAACCAGCCAGAACCGCGCCAGCAAGACGACCGAAGCGGCGACGGTGAGCAGCACGATCAGATCGACTGAGGCCACGAGCCAGGACTCCCGCGGCCAGCCGCCACCTGTCGCTGGGCCGATCCGATAGAGGGCGATCGTTGGCCCATCGAAGACCAGGACACCCTGCTGGAGCAGTGCGGGATCGACGACCCCGGGGGTCCCCTTCTCTACGAGGAACCAACCGACCCCCAAAAGGCGAAGGTCGGGCACCCGGTGCTGACTGAGCAGCGCTCCCACGCGAGCGGACCGGGGATCATCCGTCGGCACCGTGAGCCCACCGACGGCCAGGCTGCCGTCCAGCACCACTTCTCGCGTCATGAACCGTGGGGCCGGGTCGTACACGGTCCGTCGACCGTTCCACGAGAACTGTCGGTACGGCTGCCAGGGCAGAGCGACGACGTCGCCACCCTGCGGGTCATTGGCGAGGATGGAGCGAACCTGTCGCCAGTCCGCTGGATAGTGAACCGGATCGAGGCGCCCCAGCCCTCCCCACGCAAGGTCTGGAAGCACCACGATGGGCAGCAGGAGGAGCCCGCCGAGGACCACGGTCCGGACCGCCGGTTCGGCCAAGCGTTGGACCAACCGAGCCAGGCCGAGCGGCGCTGCGACGGCCAGGACGAGAGCGAGCGGAGCGACCAGCCGCTGCCCATCGCGGAGAAGACCGGCCCCCGGCAGGGATACTACGGCCCAGCGCAGGACCTCGGAAGAGCCTGGAACGGCGCCTGCCGCTGCCAGGACGGTACCGAGAACTGCTGCAGCGAGCAGACCCGCCGCTGCGCCACCCCATCCCCTGCGCAGCCAGTCCCAGCCCGCAATCGCCAGCGCCGGCCACAGCAGTGCGGCAGCCAGCGCAACGACAGACCCCCGGGACGCCGGGACGACATCGGCATCCCAGATCCCGCCCAGACCAATGAGGCTTCCGACAGTGCCGAGCGGCAGCTCCGCCCGTGAGGCGAAGGCATCGACGCCACCAGCCGAGCCGGCACCAGTCGCGCCGTGCAGCGCTCCGGGAAGCCACCACGGGGCATTGACTAGCACCCACACCCCCACGAGCCGCCCGGTGTCACGGAGCCGGCCCGGTATCCCAGGCCAGGCCAGCACCGACAGTGAGGTGAGCGCGCTGATCAATCCGCCTCCGGGAGTCACTGCGGACACAGCCAGCAGCGGCACGATGGACGCCCAAGCCCTGCTTCGTCCAGCTCGCAGCGACAGGAGGGAGCGAATCAGCCAGGGCAGGGCGGCGTAGGCAACGAGCAGGCTCCAGTGACCGATGAACAGGCGCTCGGCCACATAGGGATTCCACAGGTAGAGCGTTGCGGCAAGGCACCTGACGAGTGTGGAGCCGGACGGCACCAGCACGCCCGCCCCCCACCCAGCGAAGAAGAGCGTGAGCAGGAGAGCGGCCTTCTCCACCACCTGGCCCGAAACCACCGTCGTCAGCACGGAGACGACCGCGTCGACGGGCACTGCGCGCGGCAGCGCAGAGCCGACGCCCAGGGAGTCCGGAAGGAGGCTCTGGCGAGGGGTGAACACCATGTCGTGCGTGAGCACATAGCCGCGTCGAAGAGTGGGCGCAAGGATCGCGAGCGTCAGTAGGAGGACCCAGCTGAGGAGCAGGTAGCTCGGCCGGCTCCTCAACCCCCTGCGCAGCATCGCTGCCAAACCTCCTCGGCCGAGGAGCCAGTGAGGCTACCGTGTCCTCGATTGTGCGCTGCACTGTAGTCCGGCGTTCGATGATCTCGCGGCGCCCTTGGCGGGGAGGCACCTTCGGGTGGGTCGAACCAGATCAACCATGTGGGCTCGAGCTGCCAGAGTGACGACGTCGACTCACGTTGTCCGTGAGGGCGTGGCCATCGCTGCAGTCGTCACTCTTGCGAACGTATCGGCCTACGGCCTGAACATCATCGCGGCACGGCGCCTCGGACCGGCTGGGTTCGGTGCGCTCGCGTCGCTGTTGGGCTTGATCGTCATCGGGTACGTCGCGTCGACGTCTGTCCAGACGGTGACCACGCGGAGGGTGGTTCAGGCACGGCTGGCCGCGAGACCCTCCGAGTCTGGGCGGCTGGCTCTTATGGCCATTGTGGCCTCGATCGCCATCGGGATCGTCGCCGTCGCGGCCGCCCGCCCGCTACAGGCGTTCCTACACCTGCCATCCCCCACACCGGTCGCGCTTCTCGCAGCGACGTTGGTACCTCTCACATGGACCGGCTACGTCCTCGGGCTGGCCCAAGGGGAGGAAGACTTCGGACTGCTGGCCGTACTGCTCCTGCTCACTGCCGGTGGCAGGCTCGGAGGGGCGATTGCGGGGGTCTTGGCCACGCCCACCCTGATCGGCGTGACAGCATTCATGGCCGTCGGAACGTCCCTGAGCGCCGTGGCCGCCACTTTCATGGTCAGAAGTGGCGTCGGGAGGCCGCGCAGGCCTGCCGTTGGCGTCCGCGAGACCGCGCACGCCGTGCACTCGATGCTGGCCTTCCTGGTGCTGTCGAACCTCGACCTGCTGCTCGCCCGGCACTTCCTCAGCGCGGACCAGGCAGGCAAGTACGGTGTGGGATCGGTCATCACCAAGGTCGCATTCTGGCTGCCTCAGTTCGTCGTCGTGCTTGCGTTGCCCCGGATGAGCGACCTGGCCCGCCGGGAGTCGACACTGCGCATCTCGGTTGTCCTGGTCGCCGCCAGCGGTGTCCTGGTCACGTTGGGTGTGGCCGCGACCGGCGGGCTCGCCGTCCTGCTGGTCGGAGGTCACGGGTACTCGGGTCTCGACGGCTACGCCTGGATGTTCGCCCTGCTGGGGTCATGCTTCAGCCTCGCCCAGCTCCTCCTGTTCGGCCGGCTTGCCCGCCGGGACCGCTGGGCCGTTCTGGGCCTCTGGGCGGCCGTGGGGGTTGAGAGCCTGGTGGTTGCCTGGCGGGCCCACGGCTCGCCGGTCGAGGTGGTCACCGCCGCGCTGGCAACGACAGGGTTGTTGCTCCTTTTTGCCCTTGCCTTCGAACGTGGGCAGCAAAGGACGGGCTCGGTACGTCTGCCCCTGTCGTGAGCACTCATCGAACGTGCCTGGTACTGCGAGAACTCCGCGTCGCCTAGGCCGGCCTCCAGCGACCCGGCACGGCGAACCCGAGCTCAGCTGCCCGACCTTGGGGCGGCGCCTCCATCCATCAGTGCGCGGCGTCGTCCCAGGTGCGGCCGTAGCCGACCGACACGTCGAGTGGTGCCCGCAGCGGGTAGGAACCGGCCATCTCGGCCCGGACCAGCACCTCGACCTCGGGCTGCTCCGCGTCGGTGACCTCGAGCACCAGCTCGTCGTGCACCTGCAGCAGGACCCGAGAGGCGAGCCCGGCGGCGCGCAGCCCGTCGTCGACGCGCAGCATGGCGACCTTGATGATGTCCGCGGCCGAGCCCTGGATCGGCGCGTTGAGCGCCATCCGCTCGGCCATCTCGCGCCGTTGCCGGTTGTCGGAGGTGAGGTCGGGCAGGTAGCGCCGCCGTCCCATGATCGTCTCGGTGTACCCCGTGCGGCGGGCCTCGTCGACGACGTCGTGCAGGTAGGCGCGCACGCCGCCGAAGCGCTCGAAGTACTCATCCATGAGGCCGCGCGCCTCGTCCGGGGTGACGCCGAGCTGCTGGGACAGCCCGTAGGCGGACAGCCCGTAGGCCAGCCCGTACGACATCGCCTTGATCCGGCCGCGCATCACCGGGGTCACCTCGGACGCCGGCACCGAGAACACCCGCGACGCGACGGTGGTGTGCAGGTCCTCCCCGGAGGCGAACGCGGCGATCAGGCCCTCGTCGCCGGACAGGTGCGCCATGATCCGCATCTCGACCTGGCTGTAGTCGGCGGTCATCAGCGAGTCGAAGCCGGGCCCCACGACGAACGCCTGCCGGATCCGGCGTCCCTCGTCGGTGCGGATCGGGATGTTCTGCAGGTTCGGGTCGGTCGAGGACAGCCGCCCGGTCGCCGCCACGGTCTGGTTGAACGTGGTGTGGATCCGGCCGTCGTCGGAGACCGACTTCTGCAGCCCCTCCACCGTCACCAGCAGCTTGGACATGTCCCGGTGCCGCAGCAGGTGCTCCAGCAGTGGGTGCCCGGTCTGCGCGAACAGCCCCTGCAGCGCGTCGGCGTCCGTGGTGTACCCGGTCTTGATCCGCTTGGTCTTGGGCAGCCCGAGCTCGTCGAACAAGATCCCCTGCAGCTGTTTGGGCGACCCGAGGTTGAACTCCCGCCCCACCACCGCGTACGCCGCCTGGGCGGCGGCCTTCACCTCGCCGGCGAAGTGGGCCTCGAGATGGGCTAGGTGGTCGGCATCCACGGCGATGCCGACGTGCTCCAGGTCGGCCAACACCCGTACGAGCGGCAGCTCGACGTCGCGCAGCAGCGGGGTCTGCCCCTTTGCCTGCAGCTCGGCGTCCAGCACGTCCGCGAGGGCCATCACCGCAGCGGCCCGCACGCCCAGCACCTCGACGGACGCGGCCTCCTCCGCGCCGTCGAAGGAGAGCTGGCCGGTGCCCTCGTCGTCGGCGCGCAGCTCGCGCTTGAGGAAGCGCAGTGACAAGTCGGCGAGGTCGAACGTGCGCTGGCCGGGGAGCACCAGGTAGGCCGACAGCGCGGTGTCGCTGGTCACCCCCTGCAGGTCGTAGCCGCGGGCGCGCAGCGCCAGCAGTGGCCCCTTGGCGTCGTGCAGGGCCTTCGGGGCGGTCGGGTCGGCGCACCAGGCTGCGAACGCCCGGTCGTCGGCCTCGGACAGCTCGGCCGGCTCGAACCAGGCCGCGCTGCCGTCGGCGGCGGCCACCGCGACGGCCGATACTTCCCCGGTCCCTCTCCCCCAGGTCCCGTGGACGGCGACCCCGCAGCGCTGGGCGTTGGCGGCGTGCGAGCCCAGCCAGGCGGCGAGCTCCCCGGGCGGGAGCGCCGAAACCGTGACCTCGACGCCGGACTCCGCTTCCGGCTCGGTCGACGTGAGGGTCTGGTAGAGGCGGTCGCGCAGCACCCGGAACTGCAGGGCGTCGAACACCTTGTGGACGGCGTCCCGGTCCCATGGGCGAAGCGCCAGGTCCAGCGGCCCCAGGTCCAGGGGGACGTCGCGGACCAGCTCGGTCAGCCGACGGTTGCGCTCGACCTCGGCCAGGTGCGCCCGCAGCGACTCCCCCGCCTTGCCGGGCACCTCGTCCACCCGGTCGATCAGCTCCGCGAGCGAGCCGAACTCGCGGACCCACTTCGCCGCCGTCTTGTCGCCGACCCCCGGGATGCTCGGCAGGTTGTCGCTGGGGTCGCCGCGGAGGGCGGCGAAGTCGGGGTACTGAGTCGGCGTGAGGCCGTACCGCTCCTCGACCGCAGCCGGGGTCATCCGGGCCAGGTCGGAGACCCCCTTGCGGGGATACAGGACGGTGGTCCGCTCGCTGACCAGCTGGAACGCGTCCCGGTCACCGGAGACGATGTCGACCTCGAACCCGGCGGCCTCCGCCTGGCTGGTCAAGGTGGCGATCACGTCGTCCGCCTCGAACCCGTCGACCTGGAGCACCGGGACGTTCAGCGCGCCCAGCACCTCCTGGATCAGGCTCACCTGCCCCTTGAAGTCGTCTGGAGTCGCACTGCGGGTGGCCTTGTACTCGGGGTACTCCTCGCTGCGGAACGTCTGCCGGGAGACGTCGAAGGCCACCGCGAGGTGGGTGGGCCGCTCATCGCGCAGCGCGTTGATCAGCATGGAGGTGAAGCCGTAGACGGCATTCGTCGGCTGGCCGGTCGTCGTCGAGAAGTTCTCGACCGGCAGCGCGTAGAACGCCCGGTAGGCCAGCGAGTGCCCGTCGAGCAGCAGCAGCCGCGGCCGCTCGGTCGACCGGTCGGCGGTGGTCATTGGTAGTCAGGGGCGCAGGAGCCGCGTAGCGGCCCTGGTTCCCCATCCCCCTTTCAAACCGTGCGTGCGGTTTTCCCGCACACGGCTTATCGACGGTCTTCCGAACATGGTTACGCGGCCTTCGGGTAACGGATG